>JAPKMV010000131.1 GCA_026645635.1 Caldilineaceae bacterium | reverse complement strand
TGACCACCGAGAAGGGCATGCCCTGCGTGATCTGCAAGGTGTCGCCGCCAAAGGTGATGATCGCCATCAAGAAGGAGAAGACGACCACGCCGACCGGGTTGTGGCCGGCCAGCCAACTGATCAGAAAGCCGATGTAGCCGTAGCTGGGTGAGAACCCAGGCCGCAACCGCCCCTGAATCGCCAATATCTCGCCTGCCCCGGCCAGCCCCGCCAGCCCACCGGCAATGAACATGATCGTCAGGATGTAGCGCGTGGTCACGATGCCGTGGCGCCGGCTCGCCTCCGGGTTGCCGCCGATGGCGCGCATGTTGTAGCCCCAGACGGTGTAACGCAGCACCAGGTAGATCAACACGACCGCGGCCAGCGCGAGCAGCAGGCCCAGATGGACGCGCGTGTCGCCCAGCATGGGCATGCGCACGTTGTCGGCAAAGGCGACGGTCTGCGGAAAGTTGGCGCTGCTCGGGTCGCGCCAGGGGCCGAAGATGAAGTAGCCGACGAAGAGCACGGCAATGTAGTTGAGCAGCAGCGTGGAGATCACTTCGTTGAGCCAGCCACGCGCCCGCAAATACGCGGGAATCAACGCCCACAGTCCCCCGCCGACGAAACCGGCCGTCAGCACCAGCGGCAGCGCCACGGCAAGCGGCAGGCTGGCCATGTCGCCGATGACGAGCGCCGCGCCCGCCGCCAGCCACGCGCCCATGTAAATCTGCCCCTCACCGCCCACATTCACCAGGCCGATGCGCGCCGGCAGCATCACGGCGGTTGCGCTGAGCACCAGCGGGATCACCTTGACCAGCACTTCGCCGAAGCCGTAGCTGCTGCCCAGCGTGGCGCGGAAGATGTCGGCGTAGGCGCGCAGCGGATCCTTGCCGAAGAGCAGCAGGATCAGCGCAAAGACGACGAGCGCCAGCCCCAACGACGCCGCGCCCTGCAGCAGGCTGGTCAGCCACGCCGGGAGCGCACGCTTGGCCGGCGCGGCGATAGGAACCGGGGCTGTCTCCGTCTGGGTCGATGCGGTCATGCCGTGCCTCCTGTCATCAAGTGGCCGATGCGGTCGGCGTCGGTGTCGTGGGGGCGGGCGACGCCAACCACACGCCCGTGATACATGACCGCCAGGCGGTCACTCAGCGCAAACAATTCGTCCAGGTCTTCCGAGATCAGCAGGATCGCCACGCCCTGGCTGCGGTAGCGCAGCAGCAGGTTGCGCATCGCCTCGGTGTTCGAGACATCCAGCCCGCGCGCCGGGTAGTAAGCCAGCACGACCTTGGGCTGCCGGCCCAACTCGCGGGCGATGACGACACGCTGCAGGTTGCCGCCCGAGAGCGTCTCCACGTTGACGTTGAGCCGCGGCGCGGTCGTGACGAAGGTCGTGTTCAGATACTGCGTGGCTTTGGCGGTCGCCGCGGCCCAGTCCATTTTGAGGCCACCCCAGCGTGTATATTGGCGCTGGTCGCCCAGGAGCATGTTCTCGTTGACGGTCATGCCGGGGATGGCGCCCATGCGCAGCGGGTCCTCCGGGATGCAGGCCAGGCCCGCGGCCAGGATGGCTGAGGTGGACCAGTGCGTGGCGTCGCGGCCAAAGAGATAGAAGGCGCCTTCGTCAATCCGGCGCAGGCCCAGGGCGACGTTGGCCAGCTCGCTTTGCCCGTTGCCCGACACGCCGGCAATGCCCACGATTTCCCCGGCGTAGACCTGGAGATCGACCGCTTTCAGGCCCACGCCCGTGTACGGGTCCAGCACGGTGACGGCGCGGAAGTCGAGCACGGGTTCGCCCACTTCCTCGGCCTCGCGGTCCAGGTGGGCCGGTTTGGGCGGGTCTGCGCCGAGCATGAGGCGCACGATCCCCTGTTCGGTGGCTTGCGCCCGCAGCAATTCGCCGGCGACGCGCCCGCGGCGCAGCACGGTGATGCGGTCGGCCGCGGCCATTACTTCGGGCAGCTTGTGGGTGATGAACAGGATGGCGAAGCCGTCGGCCTTGAGCCGGGCAAAGACCTGGAACAGCCCGTCGACTTCGTGGGGCGCCAGCACGCTGGTCGGTTCGTCGAAAATCAACACGCGGGCGCCGCCGAGCAGAATCTTGATGATCTCCACCTTCTGGCGCTCGCCCATCTCCAGGTCGGCGACATAGGCTGCGGGGTCGATCGCCAGCCCGTAGCGCGCGCCGATTTCGCGGATGCGGGCGCCGATCGCGGCAGCCTTGAGCCGCAGCCCCAGGTCGGGCAGGAAGAGCGCAATGTTCTCGGCCACCGTCATGGCGGGCACCAGCGTGAAGTTTTGGAAGACCATGCCGATGCCCAGCGCGCGGCCGGCGTGGGGCGATGCAATCGTCACGGGCGCGCCGTTCATCAGGATCGCCCCGGACGTGGGCCGGTGGAAGCCGTAGAGCGACTTCATGAGCGTGCTCTTGCCCGCGCCGTTCTCGCCCAGGATGGCGTGCACTGCGCCGCCATAGATGGCCAGGTTGATCTGGTCGTTGGCGATCAGATCGCCAAAGTGCTTGGAGAGTTCGCGTGCTTCCAGCAGTGGAGTCGTTGACAATTCTGACACGCCTCGGTTCCATCGCGACAGGCTGGCGAGAGCGGTGGAGGCGGACTGCTCTCTGGGTTGCTTGACTGCAATCAAGTGCGCCATCGCCATCGATGGGTCGCGGTCTTTGCCGCACCGTTGCGGAACCGGTTACTACTGAGTGAAGTAGTCTATACAAACTTGCGCCTGGGTGTAATGGGCGATTTGCACAATAGATCGATGCGGAAGCGGCGCGTGGTGCATAGAAGTGACCTGATTCTGGCCATTTCTGTGCAGAGAATTGTGCGTTTTGCACGAATTGTGTGCTGCGCAGGGCGGTACCCCTGGGGGGATCCCTGGCGGAGATGGCATCCTCACAGTCACCGGGAGAAGCCGGCCGTACAGGCACGCTCCAGCGTGCCCTGCCCCGGAATATTGAGAAGCACCCAGCGATGCTATAGTTACGCCAACAATACTCGCCGCGGCTGCAAGGCGAACTTCAGCAGGTAACTGTTCAGGTCATGTCTAAATGAGGCTCAGAATAGAACGCGGATGACGCTGATTGAGCGAATGTGCGCTGATCCAATCCGCGGAAATCCGCCAAATCCGCGTCATCCGCGTTCTATTCCGACTCGCCGAACGGTTACTTCAGCAGTTCACGATGTTGGCTCACGCCAAGTCACCAAGACACGGCACCTGATCTTAGCGTGAGACGCCGAAAGCACCGATCCTTGCACTGCCGCCATCCAATTCACCCTGATCTATGCACCGTTTTCTGGGCATTGCCCTGACTATCCTCTCCGCCGTCGGCTTTGGCACGCTCGCCATTCTGGGCCGCTACGCCCTGGCCGACGGCATGGACGCACCGACGATCCTCTTCCTGCGCTTCTCGCTGGCGGCGCTGGTCATGCTGGCGTGGCTGGCGCTGCGCCGGCAGCCGCTGCCACGGGGCCGCACCCTGCTCATGCTGGTCGGCATGGGCGCCCTTGGCTACGTGGGCCAGGCCTTTGCCTACCTGACGGCGCTGGAATACGCCTCATCCGGGTTGGTGGCGCTGCTCCTCTATCTCTATCCGATCTTCGTGACGGTCTTGTCGGTGGTCCTGCTGCACGAACGCTTCACGCCGCCAAAAGTGGCGGCGCTGGGGCTGGCGCTAGGCGGGATCGCCCTCACCGTGGGGCCGGCGGGCGGGCAACTCTACGGCATCGTGCTGGCGATCAGCGCGGCGGCCATCTATTCGGTCTACATCCTTGTGGGGGCGCGGGTCATGCGCGACGTCACTGCGGTGCAATCGTCGGCAGTGATTTTTGCGTCTGCCGGTGCGATGTCGGGGCTGATCATGGCGGCACAGGGTGCGCAGTGGCCCGCAACCGCTGTGGGCTGGGCAGCCATCGCCGGCATCGTCCTGTTGGCGACGCTGGTGCCGGTGGTGGCGTTTCTGGCCGGGCTGGAGCGCATCGGCCCCACCAACGCCGCCATGCTTTCCACCCTGGAGCCGGTGGTCACCGTGCTACTGGCGGTGGTGCTGCTGGGGGAGGTGCTGCAGCCGGTGACGCTGGTGGGCGGCGGGCTGATTCTGGCCGCGGTGCTGCTGCTGACGCGCAGCGAACTGCGGCGGCGCTGACGGATAAACTCTTTGCCGAGTGGAAGGTGACAAGAAGTGTGCAGGGAGAGGATGGCGGTTCATCACCGGTGTGAACCGGTGATGAACGCTCGCCAAGAGGAAAGTAGAGGCTCCCGTTGCCGGGAAGGAGAAAAGTGTGCGAAGTTTGCTCCCCAGTAAACTTCACACTTATTGTAGCATGTACACGATTATAGCGCATCGTGCAGGTTGCACAAAATTTGACCAATCTGATTGTGTGATAATTCACAACTTTGCACAATCGCCGGTGGCTGATCCCGGCGCATCCGCACAGCAACTGCCGCCGCTGCACCTGGCTCTGCTGGTCAAACCAGCTTCAGTGGGGCGGCAGGAGCCGGCTGACTTGCACCTGAATCCGATAAATTATACTTGTTTTTCTCCTGTATATCTTAGTAAGCAGAGGCACTCTTGACTCCAACATCTCTGGCGCTCGTGCTGGCGGCCGCCGTGATTCACGCCAGTTGGAACCTGCTGGCGAAACGCATCGGCGGCGGGGCAGGCTTTGTGTGGATCGTCGCCGTGATCGCCACCATTGTCTACACGCCGATCAACTTTGCGCTCGATACATTCTCGGGAATGACCTGGAACGCGACCACGCTGCTATTTTTGCTGGGCAGTGGTGTACTTCAGACACTCTATTTTGTCACCCTCCAGCGTGGGTACAAAGTGGGCGACCTGTCGCTGGTCTATCCGCTGGCGCGGGGCACCGGGCCGCTCTTCGCCACCCTGGGCGCGATCCTGCTGTTGGGCGAGCGCCCCACGCCGCTGGCGCTGGCCGGCGCCGTGCTCATCGTCGGCGGCGTCTTCGCCATGTCGTTCACCGGCCTACGCAGCGGCGTCAGCGTGCGCTGGGCCGTAGGCTATGGCTTGCTCACCGGGCTGTTCATCGCCGGGTACACGCTGTGGGACAAGGTGGCGGTCAGCACGCTGGCCATCCCGCCGGTGCTGCTGGACACGGCTACCGCGTTGGTGCGCAGCGTGTTGCTGCTGCCGCTGGCTTTGCATCGCTGGCCGGAGGTGACGGCGCTCTGGCGCGGGCACGCCAGGGGGCTGATCGCCGTGGCGTTTCTCAGCTCGCTCTCCTACATTCTGGTGCTCTTCGTGCTGCAGACGACGCCGGTGAGCTATGTGGCGCCGCTGCGCGAGGTGAGCATCCTCATTGGCACGGTGATGGGGGCGCGGCTGCTGGCCGAGGGGCATCTGCGTTCGCGGCTCATCGCGGCCAGTGCGATTGTCGCCGGGGTGATTGCCATCGCATTAGGATAAATTCATGCACAGTAGTCCATTTGGAGATTGGCCAAAATGGGCGCAGGTCGATCTTCTGTTATAATCACCCCACCGCACTAGAACATCGGTTCCGTTTATGTCAAACCAACTATGAGCGACGATTTTGTTCACCTGCACGTCCACTCCGAGTACTCGCTGCTCGACGGGTTGGGGCGCATCAAGAATCTGGTGAAGGAGGCGAAGCGCCTGGGGCAGCCCGCGCTGGCGCTTACCGACCACGGCGTCATGCACGGCGCCATCGAGTTCTTCCGCGCCTGCAAGGAGCAAGAAATCCGCCCGCTCATCGGCGTGGAAGCCTACCAGACGCAGTATGGCCGGCCTATGGGCGGCCGCGATGCGCAGTTGGACAAGGAGAACTATCACCTGCTCCTGCTGGCGCGCAACATGGCGGGCTACCGCAACCTGCTCAAGATCGCCAGCCACGCCCAACTGGATGGCTACTACTACAAGCCGCGCGTCGACCATGACTTCCTGGCTGCGCACGCGGAGGGCATCATCGCCAGCACCGGCTGCCTGGGCGCCGAGGTGCCCCAGCTCCTGGCGCAGGGCCGCGAGCGCGAAGCCTACGAACGGTTGGGCTGGTATGTGGACATCTTCGGCAAAGAGAACTTCTTCATCGAACTGCAAGAGCATTCGATCCCCGAACTGGTGCAGGTGAACAAGACGCTGGTTCCCTGGGCCGAGAAGTTCGGGCTGCACCTGGTCGCCACCAACGACGTGCACTATGTGCGCGAGGCAGACGGCAGCCCCCATGACGTGCTCCTCTGCGTGCAGACCGGCGTGCCGATCAGCCAGCAGAACCGCATGCGCATGAGCGACGGCTCCTACTTTCTCAAGAGCCGCGCACAGATGGAGGCCACCTTCCGCCCCTTCATCGACCTGCCGGCCAGCGCCTTCGACCACAGCCTGCGCCTGGCCGAAATGTGCGAAGTCAATCTGGAAGACCCGACCTACCACTTGCCGGACCTGCCGATCCCGGAGGGGCACACCTACGAGAGCTACCTGCGCGAGCTGACTGAGGCGGGGCTGCGCCGGCTCTACGGCGACCGCGGTGACGACCCGGAGGTGCAGGAGCGCAAGGAACGTGAGCTGCGCACCATCCACCAGATGGGCTTCGATGTTTACTACCTGATCGTGGCCGACCTCTGCAACTTTGCCCGCAGCCGCAACATCTGGTGGAACGTGCGCGGCTCCGGCGCCGGCTCGCTGGTCGCCTACTGCACCGGCATCACCGGCATCGACCCGCTCAAGAACAACCTGATCTTCGAGCGCTTCCTCAACCCCGGCCGCGTCACCATGCCCGACTTCGACCTGGACTTCCCCGACGATCAGCGGGAAGAGATGATCCGCTACACGGTGGAGAAATTTGGCGAGAGCCAGGTCGCGCAGATCGCCACCTTCAACCGCATGAAGGCCAAGGCGGCCGTGCGCGACGTGGGCCGCGCCCAGGGCATCGAGTTGGCGAAGGTCGACCACATCGCCAAACTGATTCCGGGCATTCCCGGCAAGCCGGTCACGATCCAGGACTGTCTCACCGAGGGGCACGAGTTCTACAGCCAGGAACTGGTCGAACTCTACGCCAAGGAGGAGTGGGTCAAGCACCTGCTCGACACCGCGATGCAGCTCGAAGGCGTGGCGCGCAACGCCGGCATCCACGCCGCGGCGGTCATCGTCGCCGACCGCGAGTTGACCCACTACACGCCGCTCATGCGCGGCAGTAAGTCCACCGTCACCAGCACGATTGCGCAGTACGAGTTCCCGATTCTGGAGTCCATTGGCCTGCTCAAGGTGGACTTTCTCGGCCTCAGCACGCTCTCGGTCATGCGCGAGGCGACGCGGCTGATCGAGGAACGCCACGGCATCAAGTACACGCTGGAAAACATCCCTTACGAGGGCGAGCCGGCCAGAGAAGCCTTCAAGCTGCTCTCCAGCGGCGAGGTAAGCGGCGTCTTCCAGGTGGAGAGCGCGGGGATGCGCCGCATGTTGATGGAGATGAAGCCGTCGGCGTTCGAGCACATCGTCGCTGCGATTTCCCTCTATCGCCCCGGCCCGATGGAGTACATTCCCCAGTACATCCGGCGCATGCACGGTCAGGAGGCGGTGGAGTTCAAGCATGAGAAACTGCGGCCGATCCTCGAAGAAACCTTCGCGATCATAGTCTACCAGGAACAAATCATTCAGGCGTTGAGCGCTTTGGCCGGCTACACGCCTGGTGAGGCTGACCTGGTGCGCCGCGCCATCGGCAAGAAGAAGGCGTCGGAGATCGAGAAGCACAAGAAGACCTTTGTCGCCGGCTGCGAGAAGAACGGCATCGACCACGCCACCGCCGAGGCGATCTACGGCGACATTGAGTTTTTTGCCCGTTATGGCTTCAACAAGTGTCTGCCGGGCGACACGGAGGTGGTGGACGCCGCCAGTGGCCGCCTGGTGCGCATCGAGGCTCTCTACACCGGCGCCGCGCAGATCGGCCAGACCGTCACCTGCGACACGGCGACGCTGCAACTGGGCGCGGGCGCCGTCGCTGCGGTGATGGACAACGGCATCAAACCG
>JAPKMV010000130.1 GCA_026645635.1 Caldilineaceae bacterium | reverse complement strand
CGCCAGCACGCCCAGAAGCAGGCGCGTGAGCCGCGGCACAATCACCTTGCCCGCCTCGACCACCTCTTCGTGGCTCGGTTCGCTGTCGGCGTCCACCTGGTCGATGGCCACGTTGGTGATCGTGCTGAGGCCAAGCACTGCCATGCCGGCGTGATGCGCCACGATTGTCTCTGCCACAGTGCTCATGCCCACGGCATCCGCGCCCCAGGCCCGCACCATGCGGATCTCGGCCGGCGTCTCGAAGTTGGGGCCGGAAAGCTGGATGTAGACGCCGCTGCGCAGGGGAACATCCTCCGTCGCGGCTACCGCCGCGGCAAGCTGGCGCAGCCGTCGCGTGTAGACCCGGTTCACCGGCGGAAAGCGCGGGCCGAACTCCTCCAGATTGGGGCCGCTCAGCGGATTGGCGCCGGCCATGCCCACCAGGTTGATGTGATCCTCGATGGCCATGATGTCGCCCACCTGGTAGGCGGGGTTGACGCCGCCCGCCGCATTGGTGACGATCAGCGTCTGCACGCCCAGGCGGCGCATCACCCGCACGGGGAGCGTCACCTGCTGCATGGTGTAGCCTTCGTAGAAGTGGAAGCGGCCCTGCATGGCGCAGACGGTGACGCCGGCCAACTCACCGAGCACCAGCCGGCCCGCGTGCCCGGCGACGGTGCTGGTGGGGAAATGCGGAATCTCGGCGTAGGGAATCGCGTCGGCGCCGGCGATCTGCTCGGCCAGGCCGCTCAGCCCGCTGCCGAGGATCAGCCCGACTGTGGGCGTGTGGCGGCTGCGGCTGCGGATATAATTGGCGGCTTCGTCATACTGGGCAAGGGTGAATGTGTTGTTCATCGTCGCGCCATTGTACCCAGGAAGGGGCGGCAGTTCAAATCCCCTTTGAAGTAGAACCCAAACCGTCAGCATCCTTGCAGCGCGCCCGCGCCGGTGATAGACTGCCTGTTAACGCACAAGATCGCTGTTTGCACTGTTCTATATCAAGCTGTTTCTCTGCGACTTTGCGTCTTTGCGTGCGATTCATCCATCTCAATCACGAGGTGCACCATGTCTACACCCGCTATCTGCGTTGTCGGCTCCATCAATCTCGACATGAACGCCTATGTCGAACGCTTCCCGCGGCCCGGTGAAACGATCCACGGCCGCCAGTTCACCACCGGCTACGGCGGCAAGGGCGCCAACCAGGCGGTGATGGCCGCACGCATGGGCAGCGCGGTGCAGATGGTGGGCCGCGTCGGCGACGACATTTTCGGCAGCGACATGCGCCGCAATCTCGCCAACGAAGGCATCGGCGCGGACTACGTTTTCGTCACGCCTGGCGTCTCCTCCGGCGTGGCGGTGATCACCATCGACGAGCACGCGCAGAACCACATCATCGTCATCCCCGGCGCCAACGGGCTGGTGACGCCCGCCGACGTGGAGGCGGCGCGCACGGTCGTGACGGGTGCGCGGGTGTTGCTCTTGCAGATGGAGATCCCCATGACCGCCAACCTGGCCGCGCTCTGGCTGGCGCGTTCCGCCGGCGTGACGACGATCTTCAACTCCGCGCCGGTGAGCAGTGAGGTGCCCGACGAAGTCTACCAACTGACCGACATCTTCTGCCCCAACGAAACCGAGGCGGAACTGCTCACCGGCGCGCCGGTGCAGACGCTCGACGATGCGCTGCTGGCCGGCCAGATGATCTTGAATCGGGGGGCACGCAACGCCCTGATCACCCTCGGCGCGCGCGGCGCGCTGCTGGTCAACGCCGATACGTCCGAGCAGATTCCCGCCCCCGCCGTCACTGCGGTGGACACCACCGGCGCGGGCGACGCCTTTGTCGGCAGCCTGGCCCACTACCTGGCCATTGGCGCCACCCTGCGCGACGCCATCGCCCGGGCGAACGAAATCGCGGCGATCAGCGTACAATCACCCGGCACGCAGACGAGCTATCCGCGCATGCGAGGCAGCGAGTAGAGACACCACTTGGAAGGCATCGACCCAATCACCCTCCAACTCTATCGCCATCGCTGCGCCGGCGTCGCCGAAGAGATGGGCGTGACGCTGCGCCGCACGGCCTATTCGCCCAACATCAAGGAGCGGCTCGACTTCTCCTGTGCGATCTTCGACGGTGCGGGGCGCATGATCGCCCAGGCCGCGCACATCCCCGCTCATCTGGGCGCCATGCCCGCCAGCGTGCTCACCATCCTTGACCGCTTTCCCACCTGGGAAGAGGGCGATGTCGTCATCGTCAACGACCCTTTCGAGGGCGGCAACCACCTCCCCGACATCACCATGATTGCGCCCGTTTTCACCCCCTCACCCCCTCACCCGCGCCCCCCCTCACCGCAAGCGCCCACCTTCTTCGTCGCCAGCCGCGCCCACCACGCCGACGTAGGCGGCATGGCGCCCGGCTCGCTGCCTCTTTCTACGGAAATCTACCAGGAAGGCATCATCATCCCGCCGCTCAAGCTCTACCGCGGCGGTGAGTTGAACGAGGACGTACTGCGGCTGATCCTGCGCAACGTGCGCACGCCCGACGAGCGCCGCGGCGACCTGGCCGCGCAGCGCGCCGCGGCGGCTGTCGGCGCCCGCCGCCTGCAAGAACTGGTGGCGACGCATGGCCGCGACGAAGTGCTGGCTTATGCCGGCCATCTGTGCGACTACAGCGAACGCATCACCCGCGCGGCCATCGCCGCGTGGCCCGATGGTGTGTACACCTTTGCCGACGTGCTGGAGGTGATCGAAGGCGACCTGTTGACGCTGGCGCCGATTCGAGTGACAGCTACGATCGCCGGCGACGGTGTGACCTTTGACTTTGCTGGCACATCCGGCGTGGTGCGCGGTTCGCTCAACGCGGTGATTGCGATCACGCAGTCCGCCTGTTACTACGCGGTGCGCTGCCTGGTGGACGATGAAGTTCCCATGAACGCCGGCTGTTTTGCGCCGGTGACGGTGCTGGCGCCGGCGGACAGCCTGGTCAACGCGCAGCCGCCCGCTGCGGTGGCTGCGGGCAACGTGGAGACCTCCCAGCGCATCGTGGATGTGGTGCTGGGCGCGCTGGCGCAGGCGCTGCCCGGCCGCATCCCCGCAGCCAGCCAGGGGACGATGAACAACCTCCTCATCGGCGGGCGGCGGCTGGACGGGGCGCCCTACACCTACTATGAGACCATCGGCGGCGGCAGCGGCGGCGGGCCGGCGGGCGACGGTCTCAGCGGCGCGCAGGTGCACATGACCAACACGCTCAACACGCCGGTGGAGGCGCTGGAACTTGCCTATCCCTTCCGCCTGGAATGCTACAGCCTGCGCGCGGGCAGCGGCGGCCACGGCCAACACCGCGGCGGCGACGGCATCGTGCGCGAGTACACCGTGCTCACGCCGGCCACGGTGACGATGCAGAGCGAGCGCCGCGCGGTGGCGCCCTGGGGATTGGCGGGCGGTGCGCCGGGCGCGCCGGGGCGCAACGTGATCATCCACGCCGACGGGCGCCAAGAAGTCGTGCCATCCAAATTCACACGGCGGCTGGAGCCGGGCGAACGCCTGCGCGTGGAGACGCCGGGCGGCGGCGGCTGGGGAGTTGTTGCGTAAGGAGAGCGGGAATAGACCGCGGATTTGGCGGATTAGGCTGATTCTCGCGGATTTTTCTTTGGTTTTATCCGCTTCAATCCGCCGCATCCGCCAAATCCGCGGTCTATCCGACCTGCAAATCGATTGGAAGCCACTCCTATGTCTGAAATCATCCTCATCAACGTCACGGGGCGCGATCGCCCGGGCTTGACCGCCGTGCTGACGGACGTGCTCGCCACCCACGCGATCAACATCCTCGACATCGGTCAGGCGGTGATCCACGATTTTCTGTCGCTCGGTTTCTTGATCGAGATTCCGGCCAGCGATACGGCGGCGGCCGTGCTCAAGGACCTGCTCTTTGCCGGGCACGACCTGGGCGTGCAGATCCACTTCACCGCCGTGCCGCAAGCGCAGTACGAAGCCTGGGTGCGCGAGGCAGGCAAGGACCGACGCATGATCACCCTGCTGGGGCGCAGGATTACCGCTGTGCAGATTGCGCGGGTGGCCGCCGCAGTCGCCGAGCAGGGGTTGAACATCGACGTCATCCACCGGCTCTCTGGCCGCGTCTCGCTGCAACGCCCCGACGCGCACCCGAAGGCGTGCGTCGAGTTGACCGTGCGCGGCCATCTGGCCGACGAGCGCGGTCTGCGCGACCAACTCTGGCAGATCGCCGGCGAATTGGGCATCGACATCGCCTTTCACGCCGACGACATCTACCGGCGCAACCGGCGGCTGGTGGCCTTCGACATGGATTCGACGCTGATCCAGTGCGAGGTGATCGACGAACTGGCCAAGGTGGCAGGCGTCGGCGCCGAGGTAGCGGCGATCACCGAGGCGGCGATGCGCGGGGAACTGGACTTCCGGGAAAGTCTCACCCGCCGGGTGGCGCTGCTGCGCGGACTGGACGAGGGCGTGCTGGCGACTATCGCCGCGGACCTGCCCCTGAGCGAAGGGGCGGAGCGGGTGGCGGGCACGCTCAAGCGGCTGGGCTACAAGCTGGCGATCCTGTCGGGCGGCTTCGACTATTTCGGGCGGCGTCTGCAGCAGCGGCTCGGCTTCGACTATGTCTTCGCCAATCGGCTCGAAATTGTGGACGGCAAACTCACCGGGCGGCTATTGGGCGAGGTCGTGGATGGCCCGCGTAAGGCCGCGCTGCTGGCCATGCTCGCCACCCAGGAGGGGCTATCCCTGGAACAGACCATCGCCGTGGGCGACGGCGCCAACGACATCCCCATGCTCAGCGCGGCGGGGCTGGGCGTCGCCTTCCACGCCAAGCCCGTCGTCCGCCGCCAGGCCGAGCGCACGATCACGGATGTGGGGTTGGATGGGCTGCTTTACTTGATTGGGATTCATGAGCGGGAGATTGGAGAGTAGAGATTGGAGATTAGGAGATTGGGAGATTAGGAGATTGTGCTGCATCAACGAAACAACCTCCAATCTCTCAATCTCTCAATCTCCCCCTCTCCCCTGCCGATACCACCACGCCACCGCCTCGGTGCGGTTGGTGACGGCGAGCTTTTCGTAGATGTTCTTGAGGTGGAAGCGCACGGTGTTTTCGCTGACGGAGAGTTCAGCGGCGATTTCGGCATTGGGCAGGCCGCGCGCCAGTTTCTCCAGCACTTCTTGCTCGCGCTGCGAGAGGTCTTGCGCCGGGCGGCGATATTGGGTCATCCAGCGTTGGGCCGTGCGCGGGAAGACCAGCCGGCCCTGCGCCACCTGGCGGATCGCCTCGATGGTCTGATTGGGTGATTCGGTCTTGAGGGCAAAACCTTCGGCGCCATGCTGGAGCGCGGCCTGGATGCTCTCGCCGTCGGCAAAGGCCGTCAGCAGCAGCACCCGCACCGGGTAGTCGCGGCGGCGAATCTCCGCCAGCGCCGTGATGCCGCTCACCGGCATCTGCACGTCCACCACTGCCACGTCGATGTCGTCGCGGCCCTCCAGGAACGCGACCAACTCGTCGCCGTCTTGCAGCGCCGCAACAACAGTCATGTCCGGCTGGCGGTCGATCAGGCTGCGCAGCCCTTCAGTGACCAGCGCGTGGTCGTCGGCGAGGACAATGCGGATGCGCGTTGGTTCCATCAAGATTCCGTCAGACCAGCTATGCCTCGGTCAACGCCCACACCTGCCGCCGCTGAATGATCTCATCCTTTGCCTGCGGCCAGTCGTGGAGCGTTTCTGGATCGAAGTCAGCGCCAGTCGGCCACTCCAGGCACCCGGCATATTCCACGAGCCGGACCTGGTTGAAAATTGCTGGATCACGCAGTGGGCCAAAGATGGGGCCATAAAGAACCGGTGAAAAATCGATCACCTGTTCAGTCGCGTCGTCAAACCTGATCCGAAGTGTATAGTCACCAACGATCGCAAAGTCACTTACACGATAGATCTTGTGGCTGCTCATCTAGATTGTCCCTTCCACTCGCAGAGGGAAATCGCCACGCCGCGCCCGTTCCCAGTTCTCGATCAGCTCTTCTTGATGGACTTCTGCCCAGCCCAGGATGATGTTCTGTTGGCGACGCGGCATGACACCCTCGTACAAGGCAGGCGGATCGATTGAAAACAACGCTGCAAATTCGCCGTAGTATGCATGGAAGTGCGGCCTGTGGCGATCATCGTAATACATGCGCACGATGATTCCGTGAAAACGGGCGACTTCCGGCATTGTGACGCCTCACACCCTTGCCAAGAAGCGTGCATCGTTGCTGTAGAAGAGGCGGATATCGTCCACGCCGCGCTTGAGCATGGCCTGGCGCTCGATGCCCATGCCAAAGGCGAAGCCGCTGAAGACCGCCGGGTCGTAGCCGCCGTTGGCCAGCACGACCGGATGCACCATGCCCGCGCCCAGGATCTCCAGCCAGCCGGAGTATTTGCAGATGCGGCAGCCGCTACCGGCGCAGAGAATGCAGTCCACATCCACTTCCACGCTCGGCTCGGTGAAGGGGAAATAGGACTTGCGGAAGCGGATGCGCCGCCCCGCGCCGTACATCTGGTTGGCGAAGTTGAGCAGCGTGCCCTTGAGATCGCTGAAGGTGATGTTGTGGCCGATGGCCAACCCCTCGACCTGATAGAACATCATCTCGGAGCGCGCCGTCACATCTTCGTTGCGGTAACATTTTCCCGGCAGGATGACGCGAATCGGCTCCGGCGCATAACGGCGCATTGCGTGAATCTGGCCCGGGCTGGTGTGCGTGCGCAGGATGATGTCCTTCTCTTTGGTGAAGAAGGTGTCCTGCATTTCACGCGCCGGGTGGTCAGGCGGGAAGTTGAGCAGCCCGAAGTTGTAGTCGTCGGTCTCCACCTCCGGCGAGTCGAAGACCTGGAAGCCCATCTGGCCCAGGATGGCCACGATCTCGCGCATCCCCTGATTGGTGGGATGCAGCTTACCGAGCTGCGGCTGGCGCCCCGGCAGCGTCACGTCGATGCCTTCCGCCGCCAGCGCGGATTCCATCTCCGCCTGGTTCATGGCAGCCTGGCGCTCCTGCAACGCAGCCTCCAACACCACCTTGACCTCGTTGGCGGTCTTGCCGACCAGTGGACGCTCGGCGGCATCCAGTTGGCCAACCCCGCGCAGGATCGCCGTCATCTTGCCCTTGCGCCCCAGGTAGTCGGCGTACCACGCCTCGGTCGCCGCAGTGGAAGTGGTCTGCGCCAGCGCCGCCAGCGCATCCTGCTGAAGTTGGGTGAGTTCCTGCACTAAGTTCGACATGCTACAACCTGCTTCCTACGCATTCCTACAAGCCCGATGCCTTGCTCTATCCTGTGACACTGACGGCGGTATTGTAACACAAGCCCCAATAGGATAGATCAACCGGAACGGGAGCGATTGGAACACGATAGACGCGAAACGGGCGAAAGACACGAAAGGGCGCAGGCTCCTTTCGCGACTTTCGCACCTTCCGCGGCTATCGTGTTCCAAATCATCTGCGCAGACGCCGCATAACCGCGCGCACCGGCGCCACGACAAACCCCGCCACCCCGTTGTCGCGGCGGCGAAAGTAGACGAAGGCGTAGATCGTCAGCGCCAGGGGCAGCCCAAAGAACACCAGGCTGAGGCACAGCGCCACTGGATCGGAGATCACGACGCGGCCTTCGGCATCGGTGGGCAGCAGCAGCGCCACCGGCACGATCAGCGCAAAGCTGAGCAGCGGCCCGATCACGAACCACATGAGCGCGGCCATCAGACAGCCGCGCCCGTTGGCAATCGCCCCGGTCTGGCGCGGCGCGGGGACTGGCTGGGGCGCGGGCGCCTGCGGCAGCGTTTCCGGCCGCAGCGCCGGCTGGCTCGCATCCCCGACGACCGCAAAGCGCGTATGGCAGTACGCGCAGGTGGTGGCGCGCACACTGCCGTCGACGGTGATCGGTGCGCCACAGGCTGGGCACTGCATGCGGACGAGTTGCATGGTCAGGGCAGCTCTGCCAGCGCAGAAGGGGGAAATTGTGAATGGTGAATGGTGAATTCTGAATGGTGAAGTGGGGACGCGTCCCACAGTATCCTGCCGGCGAAGACGGCGCCGTTGGGTTGGGTGAGCTGCGTGGGCAGGATGCGGTTG
>JAPKMV010000012.1 GCA_026645635.1 Caldilineaceae bacterium | reverse complement strand
GCTCCACACTGCAACTGCTCAGCTTCCCTGACGTGGCGCGCTGGTACATCGAGAAGATCTTCCCGTTTCAGCGCAAGACCGTGCAACTGGCGCGACCGATGATGCGGCGCATGACCGACATGCCGCTCCCCGACGACAGCATCTTCGACAGCATCGAGGAACTGGTCGTCATCCTGGAGCGCATGAGCCAGTTGCTCAGCGACGGCTCGGTGAGTTCGGTGCGCGTCGTGCTCAACCCGGAGAAGATGGTGGTGAAAGAGGCGCAGCGCGCCTACACTTATCTGAACCTCTACGGCTACACGGTCGACGCCGTCGTCTGTAACCGCGTCTTCCCGCGTGACCTGACCGACAGCTACTTCGACATCTGGAAGAGCGCGCAGGCGCAGAACCTGGAATTGGTGCACGAGTGTTTCCAGCCGTTGCCCATCTTCGAAGTGCCCCTCTTCGACCAGGAAGTTACCGGCATTGAGATGCTGCGCCGCATGAGCAGCACGGTCTTTGGCCCGGCCACCATCCAGGGCGGCGAGGGCGACCCAACCCGCCAGTTTTTCGTCGGCAAGTCACAGGAGATTTTCCGGCGCGATGGCCAGTACGTGCTCAGCCTGCCGCTGCCGTTGGTGGAGCGCAGCGACGTGCAGTTGCATCGCAGCGTCTTCGACGAGCTGATCATCCGCATCGGCAATTGGAAACGCAACGTGGCGCTGCCCCTCGGCCTGGCCAAACTCGACATCGTCGGCGCCAAGTATGAGGGCGACCGTCTCAACATCGCGTTTCAGCCGGACAAAGCTGTCGAGATTCCAGTGGAAGAACTGAAGCCGCGGGGCTGGGAAGCGCTCAAGGCGCGGTTTCGACGGAAATAGACTTTGTCGGGAATAGCCTTTTGTCACGCTAAGACGCAAAGTCGCAAAGGGCTTATCTCCTGGCGTCTTTGCGCCTTTGCGTGAGCTTCCTTATCACCGATAAAGTCTACTGAAGCGCTGCGGTGGATGAACCTGCAAGAGATGGGCGATAGAAAGCAAAAACTCCGCTTTGGCGGCGGAGCTTCTGCAGAGTAAAGGAGAGGCAACTGATCAGGCACAGCGCCGAGTATTCGGCACTGACATTCGCTTCAAATCATCCTACCGGTTGACCATCGGGATAAAAACCTGGCGGATTGCGGTGAGTTCAACATCGTCCGAATTGTCGATAACACCCAGGTCGAGCGCAACCGCTGCATTCACTTCGCCCAAAGAAACAGCGACTTCACCCGTGCGATTGCCGTTGGCATCCAAGGCCCACACCTGGTAGTCGCCCTGCGGCAGGTTGTTGACGAGATAAAAACCGTATTCGTTGGTGATGGCGGTGTAAAGCGTCCCATCGACCGCCCGCACAGTGACGACGGCGCCCGCGAGATTCTGTTCGTTCGGCTCGGCCATCCCATTCTCGTTGGCATCACGGTAGACGGCGCCGGAGACGAAGGCGGTGGCTTGAATTTCCTGTGCGAATACAACAGTGGCCGTCATGCTGAACAAGACACTTTGCATCAGGATAATTGCTGTGAGTAGAACCAAAAATCGTTTCATCTCGTTGCCTCCGCTTACCTTCACTCTCCTGTCAGCATCTTAGCAGAATTCCATCTGTCTTATCCTTTCAGTTTCCTGTCACCACCTACAACTAAATCCTATGTCATTTTGAAACTTATCCCCGTTGGTCTCTGGTTTGTATGGCGCTGGCCAGACTTTGTGGTAAAGTAGTGCGCCATGACGCACTTATGTTTTACGAACTGGAATTGGGCGAACTTCATGGCTGTGCGGGATGAGTGGAGAGGACGATGAAACAGACAGCAACGCAGATGGACAACGCGCCCGACTCTGCATTGACGCCCACCATCGATGACATCGGCAAGGCGGCAAAGAACGTCGCACGCCAACTGGCTGTCCTCCCGGCGGCGGTCAAGAACCGGGCGCTGCTTGCCATTGCCGACGAGATCGAGGCGCAGGCGGACTATCTCATCGCCCAAAATGCCATCGACCTCGACAACGGCCGCGCCAAGGGGCTGAGCGACGCGCTGCTCGACCGGCTGATGCTCAACCCCGGGCGCATCGCTGCGCTGGCCGCGGACACGCGGCGCGTGGCCGAACTGCCCGACCCGGTGGGCGGCGAGTTCGAGAGCCGCCTGCTGCCCAACGGGCTGCGTCTGAGCAAGCGCCGCATCCCCATCGGCGTGATCGGCGTGATCTACGAAGCGCGGCCCAACGTGACCATCGATGTCGCCGCCCTCTGCCTGAAGACCGGCAATGCTGCGATCCTGCGCGGCGGCACCGAGACGCTGCAAAGCAACCTGGCGCTCGTTGCGGTGATCCAGGCTGCGTTGGCGCGGGTCGACTTTCCCGGCGCCGCCGTTCAATATATCGCCAACCCGGACCGCAGCCTGGTCACCGCGCTGCTGCGCCTCGACAAGTACGTGGACATGATCATCCCGCGCGGGGGCGCTGCGCTGCACAAGCTCTGCCGCGACCAGGCAACGATCCCCGTCATCACCGGCGGCATCGGCGTTTGCCATCTCTTTGTGGACGCCAGCGCCGACCTGGAGCGCTCGCTCACGGTGATCGAGAACGCCAAGGTGCAGCGCCCCAGCGTCTGCAACACGGTGGACACCGTGCTTGTGCATCGCGCCGTCGCCAGTGATTTCCTGCCTCGCCTGGCGGCGCATCTTGCCCGGCACAAAGTCGAGCTGCGCGCCACCGGCCCCGCACTTGCCATCCTTGCCCAGGATGGACACGGCGCGGCTGTGGTGGAAGCCGGCCCGGAAGATTTCGACACCGAGTGGATGGCGCTGATTCTCGGCGTGAAGATCGTAGCCGACGTCGAAGAGGCGATCCAGCATATCTACGATCATGGTTCGGAGCACTCCGACGGCATCTTGACCAATGACTGGCGCAACGCCAATCGGTTTGTGGATGCGATCAACTCGTCGGCGGTCTTTGTCAATGCCAGCACGCGCTTCAACGACGGCGGTCAATTCGGGCTGGGCGCCGAGGTGGCGGTGAGCACCCAGAAACTTCACGCCCGTGGACCGATGGGGCTGGAAGAACTCACGACGTACAAGTGGGTCTGCCTGGGCGATTGGCACGTGCGGCCGTAGGAGTTGCGGGGAGCGAGGGGCGAGGGGCGCCATCATCCGAACCCTGACCGTAAGGGAGGGGCGAGTTACAAGAGGCGTCGTCAAGCGGCGACGCGGGAAACTATGAACACGGAATTGGTCTACTACGTAAACGGTGATTTTGTCCCAGCCAGCGCAGCGTCGTTCGCGCTCAACGATCTCGGCATCGTGCGCGGCTACGGGGTGTTCGACGTGCTGCGCACCTACGGCCCGGCGCCCTTTGCGCTGCGCCCGCACCTGGAGCGGCTGCGCCAGTCCGCCGCGCGCATCGAGGTGTCGCTGCCCTGGTCGCTGGCAGAGTTGGAAGAAATCGTCCACGCGACGCTGGCGCGCAACGGCCACCCGCATGATGTGACGGTGCGCCTGGTGCTGACCGGCGGCGCCTCCGCCAATTTTTTGCTGCCGGAAGAGAAGCCAAGCCTGGCCGTCATCCTGGCGCCGGTGCGCCCATATCCGGCGGAAACCTACACGACCGGCGGACGGCTGATCACGGTGGACTATGCCCGCTTTATGCCCGATGTGAAAAGCCTCAATTACATCACCGGCGTGCTTGGCCAGAAGCGCGCCCGGGCGGCGGGTGCGGTCGAGGCGCTCTATCGCACGCCCGCGGGCGAAGTCACCGAGTGCACGACTTCCAACTTCTTCGTCTTCCGCGGCGATCAACTGATCACGCCGGTGCACGAAGTGCTTGCGGGCGTCACCCGCGACGTGGTGCTGGAGATCGCCGGCGACATGTTCGAGGTGGTCATGGGGCCGCTGCATTACGCCGACCTGGGCCAATATGACGAAGCCTTCATCACGAGCACGACCAAGGAAGTCATGCCCATCGTCGGCGTGGACGACATGGTGATCGGCATAGGGCGTCCTGGCCTGCGCACGCAGCGGTTGGCAGCCGCATTCAAGCAGTACGTCGCCGCCGAGACGGCAAAGATATTGGCGTAGAAAAATCTCTCAATCTCTCAATCTCTAATCTCCAATCTCAGAATCGAGATTGGAGATTAGAGATTGAGAGATTGGAGATTGGGTTATTTCATCTTCGTTGAAGGTAGGACACTGGATCGATCATGGTACGCAGCGCACCCTTTCTCTTTGTTTTGTTGATTTTCTCGCTGGTCGTGGCTGGCTGCGGCGCGCAGGTTGCGCCCACGCCCACGCCGACCAAGACGCCTATGGCCGCGGGCGCACAGCCCACCGCGACGCCGGAACCGCCCACGCCGGAACCGGTGCTGGCGCTGGCCACGCCGACGCCCCTGCCGCCGGAACCCACGGCCACGCCCGGCAATGTGGCGCGCTACACCGGTCTGCCGGTGGATGACCCCGCCAAGCTGACGCGGCCGCCGGTCTTTATTTGCGTCAACAACGACGCCATCGGGCGCAGCGCGCACTGGGGTCTCAGCCAGGCCGACTTTGTCTACGAGTACATCGTCGACGGCTTCTCGATGACGCGGCTGACCGCCATGTACCAGAGCCGCGACGCCGAACGGGTCGGCCCGGTGCGCTCCGCCCGCTACCCCAATATCTGGATGGTGCAGATGTTTGGCGGCATGTTGGCCTGCTCCGGCGGCAGCGACGCCATCCGCTACCTGCTCAAGAACGAAGTCGGTTTCCCCTACCTGGACGCCGATATCGACGATCCGTCGAACAACCGCTACTTCATGAGCCTGGGCAGCGACTACCGCACGCGGATGCAGGCGCGCACCGACGGCGCCCGCCAATGGCTGGTCGACCAGGGCATCACGCTGGACTGGGACAAACCCGGGTTCACCTTTAGCGACGAACCGCCGGCCTTTGCCGCAGGCGACGCGACGGTGATCGCCATCCCCTACCCCGGCGGCAACAGCGTCGAGTGGCGCTACGACCCGGCGCAGGGCGGCTATCTCCGCTTCCAGGGCGGCCAGCAGCAGTTCGACCCGGCCACCAACCAGCCCATCGTTGCGGCCAACGTCATCGTCCAGTCGGCCGTGCACGAGTTGACCGACATCGTGGAGGACTCGTTGGGCACGAAGGGCGTCAACGTCAAATTGGCAGAGTTTGGCGATCTGCGCCTCTTCCGCGACGGCAAAGTCTACGAAGGCACCTGGCGCGCCAACCAGGAGACGCCGCCGCGCTTCCTCGGCCCCGGCGAACAGCCCATCGGGTTGAAGCCCGGCCAGAGTTGGCTCCAGGCTGTGCAGCAGATCCCCGATATCAGTTATCAATAGTTGGTTGGTTTGCGGCGCGCTTGGGCCAACGCACCGCTCCGTTCCATCCGCCAGTGAATGACAGGGAGGAATCCGGCATGCAACGGTCTTATCGCCCACTGCTTGCGTTCTGCAGCCTTGTGCTTGCAGGGCTGATTTTGTCACACCCGATGGCCAGTTACGCTGCGCCACAAGCGCAGACGGCGACGCCTGCATCCCCCACCGCAGCGACTGCGGAAAGCGGCGACACCGGCTACGACTATGTCGTCAAGGTGGGAGATTCCTGGTCGAGCTTGGCGGCGCGCACCGGCTTCACCATCGCCGAATTGCAGGCAGCCAATCCGCAGGCTGTGCGCACCACCGCCTATCTGCTCGTCGGCGAGACGCTGCGCATCCCTGGGTCGGCAGCCGCGCCGGACAGCACACCCGGCGCCACGACGATCTACGTTGTCGGCGCCGGCGAGTCGTGGAACAGCATCGCCCAGAAGCTGGGCATTCCCGCCGCCACGCTGCGCGCAGCCAACCCGCAGGCAATCCGCAATGGGTTGGTGCTCTATCGCGGCGAGCAGCTCGTCATCCCGAACACGGCGGTCAGCGCCGCACCTGCCACGACGACCACCGCCGCGGCGACGCCCACACCGCCCACGCCCGCCGCCGCCGCCGATGAACCCGTCGCGACGGAGACGCCGGAGGAAGAGCTGACAGCAGAGCCAACGACAGCGCCCGAAGCAGAAGCCACCGAAGCTGTCACCGAAGAACCCACAGCCGCGGCGACTGAGACGCCAGAGGAAGAGGCAACCGCCGCGCCGGAAGAAGAGCCAACGGTCGAAGCTGGCCCCCTCTGCCCAGAACTCTTTGCCGCCTACCCGGCCCTGGTCGAAGAATTGTTGGCGGGCGGCGACGTCGATGCTGCACTGGCCTTCCTGACCGACTGCCAGGCGCTCGACGGCGAGCAAACCCTCACCGAGGATGTCACCGGCGACAACCGCGCTGATCTGGTGCTCAAGCTGGTCAACCCGCGCTCCGACGCAGCCGCACCGGACACGGAGATGTTGATCTTCGTTGCGGGCGACGACGGCCTGGCGTTGACCTTCCAGGCGCGCCCTGCCGGCCAGGTGCGCATCTTGACCACGGCGGACCTCAACGCCGACGACCAGCCCGACATCGTCTGGGTGGACACCACCTGTGGCGCCAGCACTTGTTTCGACACCGTCTACGTGCGCAGTTGGAACGGCGAAAGCTGGCTCGACTGGACCGACGCCACCATCACCATGGCCTACGGTGAGATCGAACTGCCGGAGATCGACGCCGACGGCCAGGGCAGGGAGATCGTGCTTCAGGGCGGCGTCTACGGCAGCGTCGGCGCCGGCCCGCAGCGCTCTCGCGCCGAAATCTGGGGCAGCATCGACGGCGCGCCCTACACCCTCCTTGAACGCACCTATGAGACGAGCAACTGTCTCTATCACAAGGTGCTCGACGCCAACGACGCGTTGGCCGCGGCGCCCACGGACGGTTTCGACGCTGCCCGCGAACTCTACACCGAGGCAGTCACAAACCGGCTGCTCACCAAGTGCTGGCAGCGCACCGACGAACTCGATGAGTTGAAGAGCTTCAGCCTCTTCCGGCTCGCCGTGATTAGCGCGTACGCGGGCGACGCCACAGGCGCGGCGGAGAACATCGACCAACTGATCGCCGCCTACCCCGACGCCGAATTTACGGCGCTGGGGCTGGCCTGGCTCGAAGCATTCAACGCCACCGGCAATGTGATAGATGCCTGCGCGGCGGCCACCGCCTTCGCCGAAGCCAACCCGGCGACCTACGAAAGCCTGTCGGATTACGGCTACGCCAACCCAACCTTTGGTGCGGCAGACCTCTGCCCGGTGCTCGACATCACACCCGCACCGCTGGCGGAAACCGCCCCCGCCGAGCCGGAAGCAACGCCGACGGCCACGCCCGAACCTGAAGCGACGTTGGCGCCGAACGACCTGCCCGCAGTGGCGGTGCCCGATCTGCCCGGCGCCGCAGGCGAGTTGCCGGCCTGTCCGGCGAATCTCAGCGGCTATGCCACCGTGCTGCCCGACGTGTTGGCCGTGACCGGCGGCGACGCGCTGATCGTCGAGACCTGGCTGCGGCTGTGCGACGGCATGAACGACGAGCGCGGCGGCCTGCTCCTGCAAGACCTTGACGGCGATGGCGTGGGCGACGCGCTTTTCCTGCCCACCCTGATCAGCGATCTCGGTTATGGCCCCGGCGGCGTCCAGGGCGCGCTGCTCATCTACCACGGCCAGGTGGACGGCGCCTATGAACTGGTCTATTCCCCTGATATCCTCGGCCAGCCGCAGGTGGTCGCAGGCGACGACGTAAACGGCGACGGCCAGCCCGACTTGATCTACACCGTGGCGAGTTGTGGCACGGCCTGTCTGGCCGAGATGCGCATCATCACCTGGGACGCAGCCGCAGACGAGTACGTGCGCATCGACGCGCCAGGCGCCTTTATCGCCGAGGGCGAGGTGCGGATCGAGGAGTTGCCGGAAGGTGCGGCGGGTGTCGGCAAGCAGTTGGTGCTGGAAGGCGGCGTGAGCGGCACCCGGGCAGGCGGCATCGAGACGCCCCACACAGAGATTTGGCGCACCCTCGACGGCGAGCGTTTCCGCCGCATCACCTGGAGCTATGACCGTGAGGCCAGCGGCAATGACTGTCTGGGGCTGCGCCTCGTCGAGGCGAATGTGGCGCTGCAAGCGGCGGATGTGCTAGGCTACGCGCCGGCCGCCGCGCTCTACCGCGCTGCCCTGGACGATGACCTGCGCGCATGCAGCATCTACGGCATCCCCGCCAGCGAAGAGCTGCGCATTCTGCGCGGGCAGGCGGCCTTCCGGTTGATGCAGACCGAGGCGCTCAGCGGCTCCGTGCCCGCCGCCCAGACCGTGCTGGATGAACTGACCGCCGCAGACGCCGAGAATCCATTCGCCGCCGCCGGCGCCGAGTGGCTGGCCGCCTTCCAGGCCGAGGGCGATCCGGCCGCCGCCTGTGCAGCCGTGCAGACCATCTTCGACCGTGAGACCATCACCTGGCAAGTGACCGACCACTTCGGCACCGACCATCCCCCGCTTGCGCCGGAGGAAATGTGCTTCGTACCGCGTGTTGAGTGAGACGAGTAGGTGAGTGGGTGAGAGGGTGAGTGGGTGTGATTTCACCCCATCACCCCATCACCCCATCACCCCATCACCCTCTCACTCGTAACCACCGGCGCGCCGGCCTGCATCGCTTCCAGCAGCATCATGCCGAAGCCCTCGCCGAGGCTCGGAAAGAGAAAGGCGACGGCCAGCGCGTTGAGCGACGGCTTGTCGGCCTCGGCCACATAGCCGCAGCAGTGCACGTGCTCGCCGAGTTGCAATTCTGCAACGATCTTTTGTGGGTCGGGGAAGAAGACGCTGTCCGCGGCGGGCAGGCGCCCGGCCAACACCAGCTTCACCGCCGGGTCGCCGCCCAGGTCGAGGTAGCGGCGATAGGCGGCGAGCAGGCGGGGCACGTTCTTGCGCACATCGAACCCGCCCAGGTAGAGAAAGAATCGTTCCGGCAGATTGTAGCGGGCGCGCACTGCGGCCAATTCCGCGGGCGTTGGCGGCGCGGCGCCTTCCTGGTTAGGCCCGTGATGTACAACGTGGATGCGTTCGCGCGGGATGTGCAGGTGCTCGGCAAGGTCGTCGGCGGTGGCGTGGCTGACGGCGATTACCGCGGCTGCCCGCTGCGCCGTGCGACCGACAAGCCACGTGTAGCCGCGCTGCAGCAGCCCGCCCCGATAATGAGGCAGCAGCAATGGGATCAGATCATGGACTGTGACCACCGTGGGCGCAGGCTGGCGCCACGGTGCGCCCCAGTAGGGTGTCCACAGCACAGCCGCGCGCAGACGTTCCACTGCCCGCGGCACACTTACCTGCTCGAACCAGAGCTTGGCCAGGTTTTCCGGCAGCCGCGGCAGGGCAATGGGGACGATCTCCACCGCGGGCGGCAGGCTCGCCAGTTCACTTTGCGCCGCGACATGCGCCGGCGCCAGCAGCGAAATGCGCAGGTCGGGGCGAGCCTGGGGCAGGTGTTGGAGCAGGTGGTTGGTGTACTGGCCGGTGCCCGAGGTCGCGTCACCGGCGAACCAGCCGTTGACGGCAATGTGTAGCCCGGCGATGTGGGTCATCATGGGAGTAGATTGTACAATGGAGGCCGCATTTTGAGCATTGCACCGAATCGAGGTGTTGGTTGAGCATAACCTTACGCCGGCTGGAGAGCGTGGAAGATGCTGTCCATTTCAGCCAACTGGAAGCGCTGATCTGGAGTTCGCCGCCGGAAGACAATGTTCCCATCCATGTGACGATCACCGTGATCCGCAACGGTGGCGGGCTGATCGGCGCGTTCGCCGACGACGGCCCGGCGGAAACCGGCGGCATGGTCGGGTTGGCCTTCTGGTTTCCCGGCATCGGGTCTCCAGGAGTGAGCGGCGCCGTCACCGGCGAGGAACGGGGGGCGACGCAAGACGCCCCGGCTGATCGTGCGCTGGCCGACAGCGATGCTATCGCCCCTCGCCCCTCGCCCTTCGCCCCTCGCCTGAAAATGTGCAGCCACATGGCCGGCGTCTTGCCGCGCTGGCAAGGGCAGGGCGTGGGGCTGGCGCTCAAACTGGCGCAGCGCGCGGCGATCCTGGAGCAAGGCGCAACCGACTGGGTGACCTGGACCTACGATCCGCTCTTTCGCACCAATGCCGTCTTCAACATTCACCGGCTGGGCGCGGTCTGCAACACCTATCGGCCAAACTGGTACGGCGTCATGCGCGACGGCATCAACGCCGGCGTGCCCAGCGACCGCTGTCAGGTGGATTGGTGGCTGACCAGCGAGCGGGTCGTAAACCGGCTGGCGCAGCGGGACGAACGCCGGGCCGTGGAGAGCTGGCCGGGTGCACAGCGGCTGCCGACACAGGTGACTGCTGGCGGGTTGCCCGCGCCGGTGGAGCAGGCGCTGCGTCTCGACGGTGCGCCGCTGCTCACGCCGATCCCCGATGACATTGCGGCGCTGCGCCGGACGGATGCCGGGCTGGGGCTGGCCTGGCGGCTGGCCATGCGCGACACCCTGACGGCTGCGTTTGCCGCGGGGTATCGCATGGTCGATTGTGTGTTGGTGGCGGAGCATGGCTGGCACTATCTGCTGGAGCCTGCTGCGTGAAGCGCTGCGGTTGAACCGGAATCACCGCGGCGCCACCCTCACCCGGCGCACAACATCGCCACCACCCCGCGCTCGCCAGGAAAAGAGAGCAGGTCGAGTGCTTCGGGCAGGGTGAACCAGGCAACGCCATCGACCTCAAAGGAGGCGTCGCTCAATTCACCGCCGATGACGCGCAGCAGAAAGAGATCCACCCGTTTGCAGACCAGCTCAGGCGGCGCCTTCTGATAGGTGTCCCAGTACCAATACTCGATGGTGCTCAGAAAGCGCTCGACCTCCGTCTCCAGCCCGGATTCTTCCCGCACCTCGCGCACGGCAGTCTGCTCCACGCTTTCCCCCGGCTCGCACGCGCCCTTGGGCAACTGCCAGCGGGAGCCGCCGCGGGTGGAGATCAGCGCAATCTCCAGCGCGCCGGTGGGCGTGCAGCGGTAGGCGACGCCGCCGGCCGAATGGTCATCGCGGCGCCGCGTCCAGCCCTGTTTGATCGCGTCGGTGATTTCCGGGCGAACACTCATGCGCCACACCCCGGTGCGCGTTTACACACGTTCACGGCAGTGCGTCGCCGCTGCTCTGGGGCTGACCATTTTTGTGGAGTTGAGCGTCTGCGCCGGGGAGCGCGCCCTCCGCGACGACGCGCGCCAGCGCCTGGGCCACGCGCTGCCAGTGCCCTGCGCCGGTGGTGAGCAAGGCGGGCGGCAGAAAAGCCGGCGTCGTAAAGCTCAGCGCCGCGGCCAACTCGCCGGTAGTCCAGACGCTGCGCGCCCGCGCCACCACCACGAAAGTTTCCATCCACAGATCCAGCATGACCAGCCACGCCGCCAGTTCGCGCGCCAGCCCGACGTGGGTCAGCGGCTGCGGGTTTTGTCCCTCCTGAAAAGCGAACGCAAGTTGGCCATCCGGGCCACACCAGGTGCGCGCCGGCGTCACCGGGCCGGGTGACATGCCCGCGTCGCCCCAGGCGCGGAATCGTTGATGCAGCAGCGTGATCTGCGGCGGCAGCAACTGCTGATGCACCGTGGCGATAGGCGCCGCGCCGGCAGGCGGGGCGGTGAGCGCGGTCAACTGGCCCTGTTCTGCGGTGTAATACATATCAAATCCATTTCCGCCGGCGAAAGAACATCAGCATCGTTGCGGCGACTGCCAAAAAGATCAACCAGACAAAGAGATAGCCGAAGCGCCACTCCAGCTCTGGCATGTGCACAAAGTTCATGCCGTAGATGCCGGCGATGAAGCTCAACGGAATAAAGATCGTGGAGATGATGGTCAGCACCTTCATCACCTCGTTCATGCGGTTGTTGACCAGCGCCAGATGCGTCTCGATGGTGCTGCTGGAGAGGTCGCGCATACTTTCGGAGAGGTTGGCGAGCCGCGCCAGGTGGTCGTAGGCGTCGCGGAAGTAGATGCGCTCCTCCGGGCGGATCACCGTGTAGCTGGTGGTGGCCAGGCGGTTGAGCAGCTCGCGCTGGGGCGCCAGGATGCGCTGCAGCCGGAGCGCGCTGCTTTTGGCCGTCAGCAAGCGGTCGAGCAGGCTGCGCTGATTCTCGCCCGCGGCGAAGATGTCGTCGCCCAGTTGTTCGATCTTCTCCTCGAAGGCGTCGATGATCGGGATATAGTTGTCGATCTGGCTGTCGAGCAGCTCGTACAACAGCAGCGCCGGGCTGCGCGCCAGGCCGTGAATGGTGTGGTAGTCGGCGTGCCAGCAGCGGTCGATAGAGCGCCGCGTCGATTCGTGGATCGTGATCAGGTAGCGCGCGCCGAGAAAGACATCCACCTCTTCCGTGTCCAGATCCATGGGCTGGTCGCCCAGGCTCACCGTGTGGAAGACCAGATAGAGATAGGCGCCGTAGTCGTCCACTTTGGGCAGGTGCATGTCGCTGATCGTGTCCTCGATGGCCAGCGGATGAAAGTGGAAGGTCTGCTCCAGAATCAGGTGATACTCGTCGTGGGTGGGCGCCATCATGTCGATCCAGACCATCGCGCCGCGCTCGTCCAACGCTGCGCGCAATTCCTCCAGCGGCAGATCAACGGTAACGTCGCCCTCCAATGTTCGCTTGATGATCCGAATCATCACCCACTCACCCTCTCACCCACCTGCCCCACTCTGACACTCCCCGCGTCGCTGCTATTATTCTCTGTCAAGCGTGCATTTCTGCCAAACAAATGGCGCGTGTTGGCGATTTGACACTGCGCCTCGCATCCGCTACACTGCCGCCTCACAATTGAATAGCGTGACTCTTATCCAGAGAGGCGGAGGGACCGGCCCTGCGAAGCCTCGGCAACCCAACATCGGCAAGCAACGAAGCAAACCGATGCGACAAGGGTGCCAATTCCGGCAGACAAGTTCTGGAAGATGAGAGAAAGCCTTGCGCCGCTTCTCTGCTCATCCCCGCCCACGGGGATTTTGATTGGCCAGATGCGCGCCAGGTCGGCGGTAAATCGACTGCAACCTCTCATCTTCCCGGCGAGAGGTTTTTTGTTTCCATTTGTTCAAACAGAAAGGCAGCAACCACCTATGAGCGCAGAGCGCAAATTCGGCTTCAACACGCAGCAACTCCATGCCGGCCAGGCGCCGGACCCGGCCACGGGCAGCCGCGCCGTGCCGATCTACCAGACCACCAGCTACCAATTCCGTGACACCGAGCACGCCGCCAACCTCTTCGCCCTGCGCGAGCTGGGCAACATCTACACCCGCATCATGAACCCCACCACCGACGTGCTGGAGCAGCGGCTGGCCGCGCTCGAAGGCGGCGTGGCGGCGCTGGCGGCCAGCTCCGGCCACGCCGCGCAGGCAATGGCGATCCTGACGCTCTGCGGCGCGGGCGACCACATCATCTCCAGCAGCCGGCTCTACGGCGGCACCTACAACCAGTTCAACTACACCTTCCCGCGCATCGGCATCGACGTGACCTTCGTCGATCCCTCCGATCCGAGCAACTTCGAGAAGGCGATCCGCCCGAACACGAAGATCATCTACGGCGAGACGCTGGGCAACCCGGACATTTCCGTCTTCCCCTTCGAGGCAGTGGCGGCCATCGCCAAAGCCTACGGCATCCCGGTGATGATCGACAACACCTTCGCCACGCCCTATCTCTGCCGCCCCTTCGAGCACGGCGCCCACATTGTCACCCACAGCACCACCAAGTTCCTCGCCGGTCACGGCCAGGCCATCGGCGGTGTGATCGTGGACGGCGGCAATTTTGACTGGACGAGCGGGCGCTTCGACAACTTCACCACGCCCGACCCCAGCTACCACGGGCTGAAGTACGCCGATCTGGTGGGCATCGGCCTGCCGCCTTTCGCCATCAAGGCGCGCGTGCAGATTCTGCGCGACCTGGGCGCGAGCCAGGCGCCCTTCAACAGTTGGAACACGCTCACCGGCATCGAAACGCTGAGCCTGCGCATGGAGCGCCACTGCGCCAATGCCCAGGCCGTCGCCGAATTCCTGGAAGGGCATCAGGCAGTGAGTTGGGTCAAGTATCCCGGCCTCAAGAGCCACCCGGACTACGCAGTGGCCCAGCGGCTGCTGCCCAAGGGCGTGGGTGCGATCCTGGGCTTCGGCATCAAGGGCGGCGCCGCGGCCGGCCAGAAGTTCATCGACAACCTCAAGCTCTTCAGCCACCTGGCCAACGTGGGCGACGCCAAGAGTCTGGCCATCCACCCGGCGACGACGACCCACAGCCAGTTGACCGAGGCGGAGATGACCAGCGCCGGCGTCACCCCGGACTTCATCCGCCTGAGCGTGGGGTTGGAGGATATCGAGGACATTCTCTGGGATTTGGACCAGGCGCTAAGCGCGGCAAAAGCCTGATGAAGTATGAATGGTGAATAGTGAATTGTGAAGTATGAAGTGGGGAACCGGCCGCCTCACTTCACAATTCATAATTCACAATTCACCATTCACAATTTGCCCTTTGCTTTTTGATGGGGTGCTTTCCATGACCACAGACAACAGCGTCGGCAGCGTCACCACAGAAACCTTCACTTTCGCCGAAGACGAGCCTTTCTGTCTCGAGAGCGGCGCGACATTGGGGCCGGTGACGCTGGCTTACGAAACCTACGGCAAACTCAACGCCGACCATTCCAACGCGATCTTGATCTGCCACGCGCTGAGCGGCAGCGCACACGCCGCCGGGCTGCTCGACGGCGACCCGGAGAAGATCGGCTGGTGGGATGACTGCATCGGGCCGGGCAAGGCCTTCGACACCGAACGCTACTTTGTGATTTGCAGCAATGTGATCGGCAGTTGCTACGGCTCCACCGGCCCGCTGGCCATCGACCCGGCCACGGGCAAACCCTATGGGCTGCATTTCCCGGTCGTCACCATCTCCGACATGGTGCGCGCCCAGGTCAGGCTGATCGACCACCTGGGCATCGACAAGCTGCTCTGCGTGGCCGGCGGCTCGATGGGCGGGATGCAGGTGCTGGAATGGGCGGCGCATCACCCCACCCGGGTGCGCGCCGTGATCCCCATCGCCACCACCGCGCACCACAGCCCCATGCTCATTGCCTTCAGCGAGGTGGGGCGCCAGGCGATTTACGCCGACCCGGCCTGGAATCACGGCGACTACTACGACAAGCCGGCCAAGCCCGACGCCGGCCTGGCCGTGGCGCGCATGGTCGGCCACATCACCTACCTGAGCGAAGAGTCGATGCACCTGAAATTCGGGCGGCGGCTCCAGGCTATGGAAAAATATGGCTACGAGTTTCAGACCGAGTTCGAGGTGGAGAGCTACCTCAAGTACAACGGCCTCAAATTCACCCAGCGCTTCGACGCCAACGCCTATCTCTACGTGACCAAGGCGATGGATTACTTCGACCTGACCCAGCCGACGGGGTCGCTCGCCGCCTCCTTTGCCGGCGCCAGCCACGTCAAGTTCTTGGTGGTGAGTTTCACCAGCGACTGGCTCTATCCCAGCTATCACAGCAAGCGGCTGGTCAGCGCACTCACCGCCGCGGGTGCGGATGTGACCTATCTGGATGTAAAGAGTTCCTGGGGGCACGACGCCTTCCTGCTCGAGGTGGAGACGATGACCAACCTGATCGACAGTTTTCTGGGGCGGCTGGTGCGCGAGGAGCAGATCGCCGTGCCGCTGGTCAGCCCGGCGCGCGCCTTGATGCGCGTCGGCGCGGGTCAGACGCCCCGCGCCAAACTGGCGGAATCCCTGGCCTGAGATGACCAACCTCGACCCCTCCATCACCACCACGGCCGGCGTCGAATTGTTGCGCGCCGACCTGCGCGCCATTGCCGAACTGCTGGAACCGGGCGCGCGCGTGCTCGACCTGGGCTGCGGCGACGGCGCCCTGCTCGACTACCTCGTCCGCCGCCAACAGGTGAAGGGGCGCGGCATCGAACTCTCCGAGCAGGGGGTGCTGGCCTGCGTGCGCCGCGGGCTGAGCGTGCGCCAGGGCTATCTCCAGGAAGGGCTGGCCGACTACCCCGACGCCAGCTTCGACTGGGTGATCCTGAGCCAGACGCTGCCCTATCTCAACGACCCGGCCATGATCCTGCGCGAGATGCTGCGCGTGGGGCGCCAGGCCATCGTCAGCTTCTCGAATTGGGGTCACTGGCGCTGCCGTCTGCACCTGCTCCTCACCGGGCGCATCCCTGTGGCCAGCGACCTGCCGCAGCAGTGGTACGAGACGCCGCGGCGCCAGCCCTTCACCGTCACCGATTTTGCCCGGTACTGCGCACAGATCGGCGTCACCATCGACCGGCAAATCTACCTGGCC
>JAPKMV010000129.1 GCA_026645635.1 Caldilineaceae bacterium | reverse complement strand
CGATCACCGCGGGCGACCTGCTCACCTTTACCGTGGAAATCCTGAACAGCGGCGACACCGCCATCACCCACCTGCCGCTGCGCGAGAGTTTCCCACCCGGCGTATTGAGCTTTGTGCGCGCCAGCGTGGCCGGCGCCGCGGTGAACCAGGCTGGCGGCACAGTGCAGTGGAGCGACCTCACCGCGCCCCTGGGCGACCTGGCGCCAGGCGCCACCGCCCGGGTCGATATGACTTTCCGCCTGACCCGCGTGGCGGAGGACGCGCTGCGCAGCGTAGCCGTTGCGGGCGCGCGCGATCAGTTTGGCGACCCGTTGGCCACAGCCACCGCGGAGGTGCTCGCCATTGCCCCGGGGCTGAGTGCGGGGATCGCAGCCGAGCCGGCCGCCGGCAGCCAGGTGCTCCCCGGCAGCGTGGTGACCTACGAGATTCAGGTGCTCAACACCGGCGACACGCTGCTGACCAGCCTGGCGATCACCGGGGCGCTGGCAGGCGACGGCGTCTTCCTCGACGCGGCACAGCGCAGCGCCATGCTGACACCCTGCCCGTTGGACGCAGAGCCGGCAGCACCAGGCGCTGCACGCGTCTGGCGCGTGGCCGCGCTGGAGGCCGGCGCAAGCTGCGGAGTGATGGCGCGGGTGCGCGTGGCCGCGGCGCCGGAACAGGACGACGTGACCCTGGCGGCGGCGGTGCAGGCCGCGGAACTGGCGGAACCTGTCACGGCGGAGGCCAGCCACCCGGTCTTCCCCACGACGCCGCTGATCGCCAGCTTCGACGCGGTGAGCACCACTACGGGCATCCAGCTAGGCTGGGAAACGGCCTGGGAGACCGGGCTGGACGGGTTCCACATCTGGCGGGGGACGACCAGTGTGCGTGACGACGCGCTCCAACTCACGGTAGATCCGCTGCCGGCTGCCGGTGCGCCCGGCGTCTATGACTATACGGACATGCCGCCGGCGAGTGACATCTACTACTACTGGCTGGAGCCGGTGGGCGAGTGGGGCAGCGTAAGCGTGGGACCGGTGGCGGTTGTTTGGGCGCCGCCGCCGCGCCTGCTGCTGCCGCTGATCTTCGGCCCGCGCTGCACGCAGAACTGCGGAGCTGAAGTACGGCTGTGGCTGCCGCTGGTTGTCAACCAATAGCCTGGCCAAATCTGCGCAATCTGCGGCTGCCGTGGTATGATCCGGCGTGCAGCCCCCACTGCGCAGCAACCACAGCAGCCAGGCCGCGGCAATCGAGCGCGGCGGAAGGACATGGACGATGGCGCCGAAGAAACCCGCGCCCACGCCGCCGAATGCGGTCTACCAACTCAAGATTGCCCTGCGCGGCATCCGCCCGCCGATCTGGCGGCGCGTGTTGGTGGGCGATACGATCACCCTGCACCAGTTACACCGGGTGTTCCAGGCGGCGATGGGCTGGGAGGATACGCGGCTGCACCGTTTCACGATCAACAGCGAGCTGTACGGCGAACCGTCAACGGAAGGCTTCTACCGGGTCAAGGACGAGCGCAAGTCCACGCTGGGCGAGGTTGCGCCGGATGGGAAGACCAAGTTCCGCTACGAGTACGATCTCAGCGACGAGTGGGATCATGAAGTGGAAGTGGAGGCGCTGCTGCCCGTGACGCCCGGCCAGGCGCTGCCGGTCTGCGTGACGGGCAAGCGCGCCTGCCCGCCCGAGGGCGTCGGCGGCCCGTGGGGCTATGCGGCGCTGCTGGAGGCGATGAAGAACCCGCGCCATCCAGAAAGGGTGCGCTTCGCCCGCCTGGTCGAGAGCTACAAGCCGGAGGCGTTCGACCTGGCCGCGGCGAACAAACGGCTTGCCACATTCCACTGAGTTTGCCACCCGACGGGTTTCACCCCAGTTCCCGCGCCAGCGCATCCACCAGCACATCCAGATCCGCCTCGGTGTTGTAACCCTGCACAGAGATGCGCACGGCCTGCCGCCCCTGCCAGGCGATGCCGGGAATCTCGATGCGGTGCGCGTCGTAAAGCCGCTGCTTGAAGGCTGGCAGATCAGGTTGGGGCGGGATGGGCGCAAAGGCCATCTGATGGTAGAAACCGGCGTCGTGGGGATAAACGGGCGGCAGCCCGGTGAGCGCGGCGATGCGGTCGAGAGTGCGGCGCAGGAGATCGTGACAGCGGGCGCGCACCGCGGGCCAGTCGTGCTCCGCCTGAAAGCGGATGGCGTCGGGCACGGCCAGGTAGGCGGAGTAGTCGCCGGTGCCCTGCCATTGGAGCGCGCTGACAAAGTCCGAATCCTCGAACATGCTGCGCTCCGGCCCATAACCCCAGCTCACCACCAGCGGCTCGATGCGCGGCTGCACCTCCCGGCGCACCCACAGGAAACCAGCGCCTTTGGGCGCACACAGCCACTTATGTAAATTGCCCGTATAGACATCGGCGTCCAGCGCGGCCAGGTTCAGGTCGATCTGACCGGGCGCGTGCGCGCCGTCGACCACGGTGAGGATGCCGGCGGCGCGGGCACGGGCGCAGATAGCCGCCACGGGCAGTGTCAGCGCGGTGGGCGAGGTGATGTGGCTCAGGTAGATCACCCTGGTGCGCGAGGTGACGCCTGCCCAAAGCTGCGCGACGATGGCCTCCGGCGTCGTGACAGGCAGGTCGATGGGCTGGCGCACATAGCGGGCGCCGGTCTGGCGGCAAACGAGTTCCCAGGCGTTGCTGCACGCGCCATACTCGTGGTTGGTGGTGAGAATCTCGTCGCCCGGCTGGAGATGCAGGGAACGGGCCACGGTGTTGACGCCGACGGTGGCATTGTGGACGAAGACCAGGTCGAGCGGGTCGGCGTTGAGGTAGGCGGCCAGTGCGGAGCGGGCGTCGTGCAGCAGCGGGAGCAGCTCGTGTTGGAAGAAGCGCACCGGCTGGCGCTCCAGACGGCGCTGCCACTCCTGGTAGGCGGCGAACACGGGGCGCGGCGTCGCACCGAAGGAGCCGTGGTTGAGAAAAACGATCTCCGGGTCAAGTTGAAACTGCGCGCGTAGGTGGTCCATGATTCGAGCCTTTGGTTCGCCTGCACTGACAGGACGGTTGATAAAGCGTGCAAAACATCATTCTGTCACCAACAGGGCGTGCGGCCAAAAGTTCGTCTGCGCAACGCTGTGGTAAACTTGCAGAACAGCATTGAGCCAGAGATGGCACCGTAAAGCAAGCAACTAGAGGAGCGCACCCGTGTTCGGACGCCTGTTTGGCAAGAAAAAAGAAGAAAAGACCCAGGACGATCTGCTGCTGGAGCAGAGCCTGCAGAAGACGCGCTCCGGCATCCTGGGGCGCATCGGCGCCATCTTCCAGGAAAACGAGATCACCGACGAACTGTGGGAAGAACTGGAGGACACCCTGGTGGCCGGCGATGTGGGCATGACCACCAGCGAGGAACTGCTGACCGCCGTGCGTGAACGCGTGCAGCGGGAGAACATCAAGGCGGGCGGTGACGCCTATCTCGTGCTCAAACAGGAGATGGTCAAGCTGCTCAAGACCGACGAGCCGCTCCATATCGACGAGCCGCGCATTCTCACCGTGGTGCTGGTTGTCGGCGTCAACGGTTCGGGCAAGACCACCAGCATCGGCAAGATGGCCGCCTACTACAAACGCCGCGGGCGCAAAGTGATCCTGGGCGCGGCGGACACCTTCCGCGCGGCGGCCATCGACCAGCTCAAGATCTGGGGCGAACGGGCCGGCGTCGAGGTGATCGCCCACGAGCCGGGCGCTGACCCCGGCGCAGTGATCTTCGATGCGATCCGCGCCAGCCAGGAGAGCCGCCAGGCCGACCTGCTGATCGTGGACACCGCGGGGCGGCTCCAGACCAAGTTCAACCTGATGAAGGAGTTGGAAAAGGTCAAAATGGTGGCGGGCAAGCAGGTGCACCGCGCCCCCCACGAGGTGCTGCTGGTGCTCGACGCCTCCACCGGGCAGAACGCCATCGCCCAGGCCAAGGCGTTCCAGGCGAGCGCGGGCGTGACCGGCATCGTGCTGACCAAGCTCGACGGCACGAGCAAGGGCGGCGCAGTGCTCAGCATCAAACGCGAACTGGGCGTGCCGGTGCGCTTCGTCGGCACGGGTGAAAAAGTCGACGACTTTGCGCTCTTCGACCCGTGGCGCCACGCAACACGCAACACGCAGGTGTAGAGTATGCCGGAGCGCACCAGAGTCTTTGTCGCGACCCTGCTCTTCTTCGTCGGTTTCTATGCGCTGTTGGCGCCGCTGCCGCCCTATCTGGTGGCGGCGGGTCTCACCGACTGGCAGGTGGGGCTAGTGCTGGGGGCGTTCGGCATCGCCGCGGTGGCGGGCCGCCCCTTCGCCGGGCTGGCTGCGGACCGGCGCGGGCGGCGCACGGTGATTCTTGGCGGCGTGGCCATGTTCGTGGCCGGCGTCGTCGCTATGCTGCTCAGCGCCGGCTTCTGGGTGCTGATGGCCGGGCGGGTGCTCCAGGCGCTGGGCTATGTGGCTACCTCCACTGCGGCCACGGCGCGCATCACCGACCTGGCGCCGCCGGCCCAACGCGGCGCGACGCTTGCTCGCTTTGGCATTGCGGCCAACGTGGCAATGACGCTCACGCCCGCCACCATCAGCCTGCTGCTCCCCACCATCGGCCTGTCGGGCGCGTTCTATGCAGCCATCGCTGCGGCGGCGCTCTGCGGCCTGCTGGCGCTGGGCATCGACAACCAGCGCACGGGCGCGCAGAGCGGCGACGGGGGCAGGCTGTGGGCTGCGCCCCGTGCGGTCTGGCTGCCCTGGGCGCTGGCCGCGCTGCTGGGCGTGGCCTTCGGCGTCTGGCTCAGCTATCTGCCACTGCTGAGCGAGCGCCGCGGCGTCGAACCGGTGGGGCTGCTCTACGGCTTCTACGGCGCGGCAATCATCGTCACCCGCTTGATCACCGGCCCCTGGCAGGATCGCGGCCATGACCGGGCGATCCTGGTCGGCGGCTTTGCAGCCACGACCGCCAGCCTCTGTCTCTTTGCCTTCACGCAGTCGATCTTCACCTATCTTCTGGCAACGGTGTTGATGGCCGCAGGCGGCGGCACGCTGCATCCGCTGCTCATGGCGCAGCACGTCCAGCGGATGCCGGTGGCCATGCGCGGGCGCGCAGTAAGCACCTTCTATCTGGCCTTCGACCTGGGCAACGGGCTGGGCGTCTGGGTGCTGGGCTTTGCCCTGGCCTGGTGGGGACTGACCGCACTCTTTGCCGGCGCGGCGGGCGCGGCGTTGGTGGGGCTGGTGGGTGCGGCGCTCAGTGGAGATTGAGCGATTAGAGATTGGGAGATTGGGGGATTTTTGTCGAATCCGTGGAGACCGGTACACTGTAAAATCGGATTGGGTACGATGAGCGGACAGGGGGCGCGTTTATGTCACCCTCTCGCCCCTTCACCCGATCACGTTGTCGAGCTATATGAGTTTCACGATAGATGGGAAACGAGCAATGAGCGAACTTGAGAACCGCCTGAATGCCTTGGTCGAACGGGTTGATGCGATCCGGGGGCGGCTTTGACTTAGAGAACAAACAGACCCGCGCGGCGGAGCTTGAGGCAGAGACCGCAGCCAGCGACTTCTGGGACGACCCGCAAACGGCGCAAAAGAAGATGCAGGAGATGGCCGCGCTGCGCGAAGTGGCTGAGGCGTGGGACGGCATCATCCGCCGGGCGCAGGACGCGCACGAGCTGTTCGCCATGGTCGAAGATGACCCGGCTATGCTCGGCGAGATCGAGGCCGAGGCGACGGCGCTGGAGCAGGAGCTTGACCGCCGCGAATTCGAGCTGGCGTTGAGCGGCAAGTATGACCGCGGGCCGGCGCTCTTCAGCATCCACGCCGGTGCGGGCGGCACTGAAGCGCAGGACTGGGCGCAGATGCTGCTGCGCATGTACCTGCGTTGGGCCGAGCGCCACGGCTACAAGACCGCGATCACCGACATGACTGAGGGTGAAGAGGCGGGCATCAAGAGTGTCACCGTGGAGGTGGACGGCGTCAACGCCTACGGCCTGCTCAAGGCGGAGAAGGGCACGCACCGCCTGGTGCGCATCAGCCCCTTCGATTCCAACAGCCGGCGCCACACCAGCTTTGCCAAAGTCGAAGTGATGCCGGTGCTCGACGACGTGCAGGAGATCGAGATCGACCCCAAGGACATCGAGGTCGAGGTTTTCCTGAGCAGCGGCGCGGGCGGCCAGAACGTGCAGAAGAACCAGACGGCCGTGCGCATCCGCTACCTGCCCACGGGGATGATCGTCACCTCGCAGAACGAGCGCAGCCAGATGCAGAACCGGGAGATGGCGATGCGTGTGCTGCGCGGGCGGCTCTATGAGATCGAGCAGGAGAAACTGGCGGCGGAGAAGGCGCAGATCAAAGGGCAGAACGTGGAGGCCAACTTCGGCAGCCAGATTCGCAGCTATGTGCTGCACCCCTACCAGATGGTCAAAGACCTGCGCACCGACGTGGAAACCGGCAACACCGGCGCGGTGCTCGACGGCGACCTGGACGAGTTCATCTTCGCCTGGCTGAAGAGCCAGCCGTATGAGGAGAGCGCCTAAACCGCCGCCAGAGTGGAACTACCCACCGACATGCCCGGATTCTTGAAGAATCCGGGCATGTTGCCCTTGACAGTACGGACAATTGTCACCCTCTCGCCCCCTCACCCTCTCACCCAATCCAGCGTACCGGGTACAAATTCATGACGGTTGCGCATTATGGCCGGCGGCGGTATGCTATGCGGCAACCAATCGCGCACTCATCCCACTGTTCCATAGGAGGCTCCCCATGAAAACGCTGCGACCGGTCTTCGGATTGTTGTCTCTCATTGCGTTGACGCTGCTGCTGGCTGGCTGCGGCCCCGGGTCCAAGGCGCCACCGCCAGCCGTCGCTGCGCCAACCGAAGCGGCGCCGGCAACCGAGGTGGCGACATCCCCCGCTCCACCGACAGCCATCCCTGAACCCGCCGGCCCGTCGCTGACTGTGCTGGTGTGGTACTCCCAAGCCGAGCGATATCAGCGCCAGGCTAAACAGTTCACAGAGGAAACCGGCATCCCTGTCGAGGTCATTGTCGCCGAATCCGGCTTCTACGCTGGCCAACGCATATCTATGCTGGCAGCCGGCCAGCCGCTCGACCTCTATCTCGCCGATCCCTACCTGCTGCCGGACCCAAACTTCGCTCAAGATCTGGATGACATCTTGGGGCCAGAGCTGATCGCCGAGTTTTTGCCTGGCGCGGTCGCGACCTTCAGCACGACCGGCGATCTCCTGGCCTTGCCCGTGGAGGTGCCGCCTGACTGTGCGCCGATGTACATGGCGCTGGCGCTCAACTCGAACAGCGCCGACCCGGACGGGGCAATCAAGCTGCTGACTTATTTCACTGATGAAGCGCAGCAATTGGATGCCTTTAAGGTGTCGGAAGGTCAGGCGCTGCCCACACGCACCGCCTTGTTCGAGGAGTTGACCGTCTGCCCCGAGGCGCTCCAGCCCATGCCGCCGCTGCCCGGTCAGTCGGCGGCAGCGATCCGCACGGTGGAAGAACGCAAAGAAAACCTACGCCCGCCGCTCGATCAATACGCGGCGATGCTTGTGGAGTACGGCATCTCGTTCGACAGCGTAGATCTGGTCAGCGAGCGGTCAGTTGGCGCAACCATGGGCGATGACACAGGCGACGGCCACAAAGCGCTGGGGCTGGCTGCCGCGTTCCCCTACTTCCAGGACGAGGAAGCCATTCTGGCGGCACTGGCGCCCATCAATGTCAACCTGACCGGCGAGGAGATCGATCTGCTCTTGAAAAGCGAAACCGGCGTGGTGTTGGGCGGCGCGTTTGGCGTCGAGGCGCATGCCCCGCCTTTCACTATCGAAGACTATGAACTGGCGCCTGGCGAAGATGTTCTCGTCGTCGCCCGCGCCAGTTCAGAAGGAGAGACTGCCATTGATCTTTTCGTGGTCGACGGCGGAGGTTTCGAGACATTCGTCGGCACGGTGGAGCGACTGACGCTGCAGAACCCAACACCTGCACCTACGGTCTTCCTCAGCGAGCCATCGCTGTTCAGCCTGGACGGTCGCCAACGATTGGCGGCGACCGCAGCGTTTGGCATGTTCCGCCACCGCCCTTGTGTGATCGACTGG
>JAPKMV010000128.1 GCA_026645635.1 Caldilineaceae bacterium | reverse complement strand
CGCTCTTTACGCTCATCCCGATCTTGCGCCTGGTCAACCGGCAGCCGCGGCGCCAGCTACCGGCGGGGGAACGCTACCTGACGGTGGGCTTCAAGCAGTTGGGGCACACCCTGCGCAAGCTGCCCGGCCTGCCGCAGACGCTGCTCTTTTTGATCGCCTATCTGCTCTACAACGACGGCATCCAGACCGTGATCGCCCTCTCCTCGCAGTTTGGCAGCGAAGAACTGGGCATGAGCGGCGACCAGTTGATCCAACTCATCCTGATCGTGCAGTTCGTGGCCTTCTTTGGCGCGCTGGGCTTCGGCGCCAAGCGCGCGATCATGATCAGCCTGGTGATCTGGACGGGTGTGGTGATCTTTGCCTGGTCGCCGCTGCTGACCACGGGCGGTCAGTTCTTCGTCGTCGGCGCGGTGATCGCCATCGTGCTTGGCGGCAGCCAGGCGCTCAGCCGTTCGCTCTTTTCCCAGATGATCCCCCAGGGGCAGGAAACCGAGTATTTCAGCCTTTACGAAATCAGCGAACGGGGGACAAGCTGGTTGGGGCCGCTGGTCTTTGGCCTGGCCATCCAGTGGACCGACAGCTATCGCATTGCCGTGCTCGCCGTCGGCATCTTCTTCATCGCCGGCCTGATCCTCCTGACGCGGGTCAACGTGCGCCGCGCGATTCAGGAAGCGGGGAACGAACTGCCGGCGAAGGTCTGAGTGGGTGAGTGGGTGATATTCCTGTTTCACCCTCTCACCCTTTCACCCACTCACCCTCTCACTTTCTCCACTCACTCACCTGCCCGGCGCTGGCGTTGATGATCACGCTCAGCCCGTCCACCAGTTCGCTGACCGCGCCCTCCACGCCGATGATGGCGGGCAGACCCAACTCCACCGCGGCGATGGCCGAGGGGCTGTCTGCGCCACCTTGCCGGGTGATCAGCCCGCCGGCGCGCCGCAGAAGGCGGATGCAGGTGCGGTCGACGTAGTCGGTGAAGATAATGTGCTGCGGGCCGATCAGCGGCTCGTCGTTCTCCGCCACCGGCGGCTTGATCGTCACAATCGTGCCGGCGACCTCGCGCTGGCCGATGCCCATACCCCGCGCCAGAATGCGGTCGATGCGCCGCACCATCAACAGGTTGGTGGCGTTGCGCACGTTGCCCACCACACCCGCAGTCAGCACCACCGTGTCGCCCTCGCCGATGAAGCCCTTGGCCTGCGCCACGTTGATGGCGTCGTTGACCACCTCGTCGGTGTTGCTCAGCCGCTTGGTCAGCAGCGGATAGGTGCCCCAGTAGAGCGCCAACTGGCGCTGCACCATCGGGCTGGGGGTGACGGCCACCAGCGGCACCTGCGGGCGGAAACCGGCCATCAGCCGGGCGGTGGAGCCGCTGACCGTCGGCGCAATGATCGCCCGCGCTTTGGTCTCCGCCGCAGTGTAGACCGCAGCATGGCAGATCGAGCCGGCCGCGCTGAAGACGCGCGGCTCGCTGAATTTATACTTGCCCACGTTGGAGATCATCAGCCGTTCGGCTTCCTCGGCGATCTTGACCATCGTGGCGACCGCCTCCACCGGGTAGCTGCCGGACGCCGTCTCACCGGAGAGCATGATGGCGTCGGTGCCGTCGAGCACGGCGTTGGCCACGTCGCTGGCTTCGGCGCGGGTGGGGCGCGGGTTGCGGATCATAGAATCGAGCATCTGTGTCGCCGTGATCACCGGCTTGGCGGCGATGTGACACTTGTTGATCAGCATCTTCTGCACCGTGGGCACAGTCTCCGGGCTGGTCTCGATGCCCAGGTCGCCGCGCGCGACCATGATCGCATCGGCAGCCTCGATGATGGCGTCGATGTTGCGCACTGCGTCCGGCTTCTCGATCTTGGCGATCACAGGAATCGTGCGGCCAAAGGAGGAGTTGGCCTGGATGATCGACTTCAGTTCCATCACTTCGTGTGCTTTGCGCACAAAGCTGAGTGCGATCCAGTCGGCCTGGCGCTCCATGGCAAACTTGACATCCTCCAGATCCTTGGCGGTGAGCGCGGGGATGTCCAACGACGCGTCGGGGAGATTCATCCCCTTATTGCTGCCCAGCACGCCGGTGAGCAAGACCAGCGTGCGGATCTCCTTGTCACCGGCCTCAAGCACCTCTAGCTCCAGCATGCCGTCGTCGAGCAGGATGCGTTCACCCGGCTGCACGTTGCGCGGCAAATCCTTGTACTGAATCGGCACACGGCCTGGCACGCCGATCACGTCGTCGACGGTGAGGATCAGCTCCTGCCCCTTCTCCAGGGGCACGCCGCCTTCCTGCATCTTGCCGGTGCGCAGCTTGGGGCCTTGCAGGTCGGCGAGAATCGCAATCGGTTTCTGGAGCTGCTCGGAGACCGTGCGCACGCGCTCGATGGTCTCGGCGTGGTAGTCGTGGGTGCCGTGGCTCAGGTTGAGCCGGGCCACATTCATGCCAGCTTCGACGATCTGCCGCAAGATCGACATTTCGCGGCTGGCGGGTCCGATAGTGCAGACAATTTTGACACGCAACATGGCCTTGATTCCTTATTTGCTCGGTTATCGTCGGGGTATCCTACCACAAGGCCATTACATCGAAAAGCGTGCCAGCGGACAGGGGTCTACTTCACGCTGGGGGCAGAAAAACCGCGGCAGCCTTTGCCCGACCTTCCGGGAAGGGGTCAGCCGCCCTCTGCGCAACCGATGATTGTCACCGACCCCTTCCCGGAAGGTCGGGCGTCCCCAACTTGAAATACGCCCAACGGACAGCCCGTGAATCATCCTGATTGGTTGTCGTGCAAGGCGGCGCTGCGGCTGCGCAGGGCAGAGCGTCAGTCGCCGCCGATGTTCATTGGGTCCTGCAGATACTCGTAAACGGCCGGCGGCTCGCCGTCGAGTTCACTGACCGCGCCATAGGCGGTTTCGCTCTCCAGCAGCGTCCGTTCACCGGCCTCATGGCGCGCGCGCGCTTCGGCGAACTCGTCTTCCGACATCCCCATCGGAATCTCGTCGTCGCCAAATGCTTTGCGCATCGACTGGCGCAGCGTCTTGACCGCCTGCCCGAGGGGATTGTCGCTGTGTGTCTCGGCAAAGGTGCTTACGGCCAGGTCTGGCGTCAACGGCCCCAGCCCGAAGAGATTGGCCAGCCGCTCCCGGTGGAAGACGATCCACAAGTAGAGGTCGGCTTCGGTGCGCCGCGGAAACGACGCCATCAAGTCGTAGCGGTGAATGGCCTCGATGACCGGCAGGTAGATGTTGTCGTACCAGCTTTGCACCGCATCGTCCCAGTCCAGCCGGTAATCGGCGTTTTCCCGCTCCAGATCGAGATTGCGCAGGTATTGGTGCACCTTGATGTGACGCAGCAGGATCGGGTAGCGGCCCGGTTCGGTGAACTCCACGTTGTTGTCCGGGCGCAATTCATCGAGGCGAGTTTCGCTCTCGAACTCGGTGCGTTCCACCTTGATGATCCAGCGGTCGCGCTCAAAATCGTCCAGGGTCAGGTCGACTTCGGTGGCCAACTCGGTGACGTAGGCCTCGATAAAGTTCAGCCCATTGGCCCGCGCCACGCTGACCCGGTGATTGCCATCGCGCACAAAGTAGACTTCGCCGATCTTGTACAATTCGATGGGCGGATACCCTTCAAACGAATGCATGATCGAGTCGATGCGCGCCCAGCGTTCGGGGCTGACCCGGGTGCGGGGCAGAAAGGTGCGGGTGAAGTCCCGGTAACGCCCGACGCTGCCGACAATCAAGTTGAGCGGCACGGTCTGCGTGCCCATTTCAATGTGCTGGCGTGCGCGCAGCCGCTTCGCCACCTCGTCATAACTGACCAGGTCCGTATTCGCCCCCGTGATCCGGCCCATCAGGTCCGCAACCTGGGCTTTTCGCGCATTCTGATGATAACGCTCTAAAGATTCATACGACACTTTTGCCTCTGGCATATGTGTCCTCCTTTGCTGGCTTTGCCAAACCTATTCATTCTACCGCGCCAGGCAGTGAAACGCATAGTGTAATTTGTACAAAAAGCCAACGACTGTCATGTTGCGCCTGTTCCAATGGCAGATATTGGTGAGAGGGTGAGGGGGTGCAGTTGTCACCCGTTCACCCTCTCACCCCCTCACCCTCTCATCTCTCTCTCGTCATCCCGTGCAGCACCGCCTCCAGCACGCCGCCGCCGATGGCCAGCGCCTTGTCCGACACGGTGAAGCAGTAGTCACGGTCGGCGCGCGGGTCGAGGTCGCCGATCTTGAGGCCGGCGGGCACGGCCACGGCCGGGTGGATCAGCCCGCGCAGCACACCGGCAAAGGGAGCACGGATCTCCGCCGCACCGATGGTGGCGATGATCGCGCCGGCGGACACGCGGTCGCCGATGGCAAAGCGCGGCTCCACGTGGCCCGCCGCCGGCGCGCGCAGCACCCGCGATGCCTTGCCGCCAATGCCGGGCAGTTCGCCGGGCGTGCCGGTGTTGGGAATGGCCGCCCCCTCCCAGATCACACGGCCCAGATAATGGCCGCGCTGGGTTTCGATCACCGCATGGCAGTCGTCGCCGGCGGTGAAGCCCGGCCCCAGCGCTACCACCAGCGGCGCATCACTGCGCTGCGTGCCGGTGTTCTGCTTGGCCATGATCGCGTCCACGATCACCGCCGGCTGGAGTGGCTGACGGCTGGCGGCCGTTGGATCGACCAGCACGGGCACGATCCGCGCGGCCCACAGCTCGCGCACGGCCTCGACCGTGGCGCAGCGCGCGGCCACGCCTTCCACCGTCCACTCACCGTCGTAGATCGCCTGGGCAAAGGCGACGGTGCGCCGCACAGCCAGCGGCGTCGCCACCTCAGTCATCACCAGCGGGAAGCCGGCGCGCCATAGCCGCAGCGCCACGCCGGTGGCCAGATCGCCCGCGCCTTTGATCAAGATTGGATAACTGGAAAGGTCGAGCATGAGATTTCCTATCTGCTTTCAGGGTGCTTGACGCGCCAGCGCCCGGTTCAGGTTCGATGAGGGAAAATTGGAACACGATAGGCTCGAAATGTGCGAAAGTCACGAAATAAGCCCTTCTTTCGCGCCTTTCGAGTCTATCGTGATCCAAAACCTCACCCCGCCGGAATGTACCGGTAGCCGCGCCCGCGGTCGTTCTCGATCATGCCCAGGGGCGGGTCGCTCTCTTCCAGTTGCAGCCGGAGGCGGCGGATGGCCTCCTGCACACGGCGGTTGGTGGCGTCGGGGCGGCGCCACACATCCGCCAGCAGTTGGTCGACGGAGACGGTCTCTCCCTGATGCGCCTGGAAATAGCGAAGCAGCGCTGCCTCGGTCTTCGTAAACTGGTCGAGGTCCGCGGCTGCCAGCCCGTTGTCGATGGCCGGCGGTGCGACGGGCTTTGTTTCAGCCACGGGCTGCATGCGCCGCGCCATGAATTCGCCAAAGAGCGGCGTGAAGAACTGATAGCCGTTCTGTTTGGGCTGCACGCAGCAGACGACGATGGCCTGGTTGATCAGCCAGTTGAGCGCCGCGGCATGTTCCAAGGGAATGTCGGTCAGCGGCACCGTGCCCACCAGCAGCCGCCGCAGAAGATAGTCCACCGATTCCGGGCGCACCCGCGTCGAGAGGCGCTGCACCCGCTTCCAGGTCGTCTCGAAGAGCAAGCGGCCATGTTCTGCCAGGCGCAAGCGCAGGAGCGGCAACTGCGCGGCAGGCGGCATCGCATCCCCCGCGGGGAAAAGTTGGCGCACTTCGGAGAGAATGTCGCCCAACTTGCGCAGCAAAAAGGGATGCATCCCGGTCAGCTCGACCAGGTCATCTTCCAGCGCACTGACCACGGGCGCGGCGGCGGCGTAAGTCGCCATCCACGCACGGGTCGCCTCGGTGTCGAGCAGGCCGAGAAAGAGCTGCGTCATCACGTTGAAAAGGGGCGACGCGGCCAGTTCCCGATCCAGGTCGTGGAGCGGCTGCTCCGTGGCGACCAGCAGCGCCATCTCCAGCGTCAGCGGACGCAGCTCGTCCACGGTCTCCGGGTGCACCAACTGGTTCTCGAAGACACGGTCGAAGTTGTCCAGCAGCAGCACCAGACGCAGATCGCGACCGCTCAAGTCCTGCGCCAACTGCCAGAGGCGATAGCTGGGCGACGGGTTCGCCTCGATGCGCGCCCAGTTGACGGGAATTTTGGCCCGCTCGCGCACGTGCTGCTGCACGCTGGTGTAGAGCCAGCCGATCAGATCTTCCTGGGCATTGCGCCAGTCGCAGTCGATCCAGGTGACAAGCACGCGGCTGCCGTCGCGGTGCATGGGCGGACGCAGGTCGGCGTATGCCTCGTCCAGCAGCGGGCCGTCCTCCGCAGCCAGGTGCTGCAAGAGGTGCGTCTTGCCAATGAACTTGGGGCCGACCACCGAGAAGCTCTGCGGCTGCGGCGCCAGCACACCCTGTACAATCTCGTAGATCACCCGATCTCGTCCGTAAAACGGCTTGCGTGTTGTCTCCATGCGTAGACTCCCGTTGGATTGCGGAATGCAGAAAGATGAATGCGGAATCAGGGTTGTCGCTTTCATCATTCCACATTCATCATTCCGCATCTCAATACATATTGATCGCCAGCCACTGTTGGAAGAGCAGACTGGCAAAGCGCCACCGATCCTGCGCCGGCTGCACCAGGATATCCTGCTCGGTGAGCTGGCGCAGCCCCGCGCGCAGGCTGTCGGGCGGGACATTGAGCAGGGCGGAGCGCAAGCGCGCCCAACTGACCGTGCGGTCAGGCTGTTCACCGGCCAGCCGCGCCAGCGTCGCCGCCACGTTGTTGCCAATGCCCTTGAGCATCTCAGTCATGTGAGCAAAGGTGTGATCCTGGGGCTGCATGAACTCGATGCCCACCACGTCCAGGTCTTCCGGCGTGATCTGGTTGCGCCGCTGGCGCGCCACATGCATCACCAGGCTGTGGCAGAAGGCCTGGATCAGGAACGGGCTGCCGCCAGTGAGGGTGGCGATGCGGTCGACGACCTCCGGCGAATAGGTGAGGTGATTGCGCATCGGCCACTCGACCAGCCGGCGCACATCCTCATCCTCCAGCGGGCGCAGGTTGAGCCGCTGCCCCACGTCCATCAGCCGCCAACTGGGGTCGTCGGGGTTGTCGCCCAACTGCCGCGCCATCGTGTCCCACGTCTGCTGCTGCATCACCACCACGTAGCCGACGCCGGCGCGCTGGGTCACGTGCATCATGGCGCGCCAGCGGTCGAAGAAGGCCCCGTCCACATGCTTGTCGAGATAGGCGTCGGTAAGCCGGCTGAACTCGTCCATCAGCAGCACAAGCCGCCGCGCGCCGAGCAATTTCTGCACACCCAAGAGATAGTCGATGAGCTGCCGCGCCGGGTCCTCGTCGAAGAGCGAACGCAGCGGCGCGCCCACGGCGCCGAGGCGCGGGTCGGCTTGCAGGCTGTTATAGACAACGCTGGCGACCTCGTAGAAGACGTTGCTGCGCTCGATCCGCCCCATCAACTGAAAATCGACGAAAACCGGTGTAAAGCCTTGGGCCAGCAGGTCGTAGTCCTTGAGTTGCAACAGCAGCGAGGTCTTGCCCACCCGTTTCTGGCCGATCAGCCAGATGCTGGGCTGGCGGGTGAAGAGACATTCAGAGATGCGCGCGCGCTCCTGGCTGCGTCCAAAGAACATGGCGTCCTCGTGCACCGGCAGCCGTGAATAGGGGTTGAAGAGCACCCCCGCGCCCGGATCGATCCACTTTTCCTGCTCCGACGGCGGCAGGTTGAGCGTCTGCACGTCGCTGATGCTGTAGGTGGGCAGCCGCCGCAAGGCCGCGGCGACCTCCTCCAGCGTCTCCGCCTGGTCGACCTGGACGTCGAACTGGATGCGCGCCGAGCCGTGGCGCGCAGCCGCCGTCACGCCGCGGATGGTGATCCGGGGTTGACGGACGTAGATCTCCTCCATCAGTGCGCCGAGCAGCCCGTTGTCGTCCAGTGCGCGCACGTCGATGCGCGCCACTTTGGCCAGGTTGGGCTGCAGGCGCCAGCGCAGCGGCGTCAGGTCGGGGTGGCCGCTGATGCGCGCACACCCCTGCTTGTGCACGCTCAGGTTGACGATTTCACCGTGGCGGCGATAGAGCCGGCCGACGATATCCTCGCCGGGGCGCGGGCGGCAGCACTGCGCCAGCCGCAACTGATGGTGGCGCA
>JAPKMV010000127.1 GCA_026645635.1 Caldilineaceae bacterium | reverse complement strand
GGGTCTGGCGCAAGAGATCCATGCCGGCCGCGCCCAGCGCTTCGAAGAAGGCAATGTTGGGCTTGTAGCAGCAGACCAGATCCTGCGTCTGTGCGATGAGATCGCGGTGCCAGGCCAGGATCGCGGCGGCAACATCCTGGTTGTCCTGGCGAAAGCGGCTGGGAATCTGCGCCGGGTTTGGGTCCAGCCCGACGCAGAGCAGCGAGTCGTTGCGCTGGGCGGCGTCGGCGAGCAAGGTGAAAAAGTTGCGTGCTGTGTTCATCGGTTGGGTGTGTTCTGAATTGACATAAAAAGAAACCTGGTTTCGTTGGAAACCAGGTCAATCGGCTAGACAAAGACGGGCGCCGGCTGAAAGGCGGTGTACGTTTGCGGCGAAAAGACGAGCCGCGCCTCCCAAGGACCTGAACCGTAGCGGCTGAGTTCCCAGGCGCCGGCGGGTGGCAGCGGGTTCTGGTGGTCGAACTGGCGGCGATAGTGCCAGACGTGGTCGCTGCTCACCCCGAGCCGTTCGAGCATGACGCGCACCGGGCCGCCGTGGCTGACCAGCGCAACCGGCCCGGTGGCGGCGGCTTCCTCGGCTGCCGCCTCGAAGCAGGCGACAAAGCGTGCGAACACGGCATCGTCGTTCTCTTCGCGGCGATACTCCGCGATGCTGTCCACGACGGTGATCGGCAGCCCTGCTACATCGCCGGCGAGTTCCGCCGTGCGCTGTGCGCGGACGAGCGGGCTGGCGTAGACGGTGCGCACACCGGCGTCGCGCAGGAACTCGCCAAGCTGGCGCGCTTCCCGTTCCCCCTTCTCCACCAGGGGCGGCCCCGGCGGCACGTCGTAGCGAATGTCCTTCATGTTCCAATCGGGTGTGCCGTGGCGGGCTAGATAGACGATTGTCTTGGCTGGTGTTGCGGTTCCGTTCGATTTCACCGTATGGTTCCTGTCACGTGCTGCGTGTTGCGCGCCGCCTGACATGTGACATCACACGTAGCATGCAACACGTAACACACATCTTCTCTCCAATAAAAAACTCGTGTGCTCCCCCCGCCCCGCCAGACCACCAGGCTGCCCCGTGTCACCCAAGACGGGCTGCTTACCGTTGCTGCCTTCCGACCCTGGCGGAGTTCACAGTGTCCTGCCGCACGGGACCCAGCGCCTGGCGAGGCGAGGAGAACACACGAATTTTGGCGGAGAGGGAGGGATTTGAACCCTCGAGGGCTATTCACCCTACGAGCTTTCCAGGCCCGCGCACTAGGCCAGACTATGCGACCTCTCCATGCAAAAGAGGATTATACGTGAGGGAGGCGGCGCGGGCAAGTTTGGGGAGGGATTGGAGATTGGGAGATTAGAGACTGGAGATTAGGAGATTGGGGGATTAGGAGATTGGGGGATTAGGAGATTGGCGCTTCGGGTCAATCTCCTAATCTCCTAATCTCTCAATCTCTCAATCTCCCCATTTCACCGAGCGGCAAAGTACGCCGCGACGGCGTTGACCATGCCTTCGATGGTGTGCTGTTCGGGCAGTACGTCGACGTGCATGCCGTAATCTTGGGCGGCGGATGCGGTCAGCGGGCCGATGCAGGCGACGCAGACATCGTCGAGCATGGCGGGCGTGCCGCCTTCGAGATCGAGCCGCTTGAAGAAATAGCGCACGGCCGTGGGAAAGGTGAAGGTGATGCAGTCGATCTTGCCTTCCCAGAGCAGCACGGGCACGCCGTCGCCGCCGCGCCCGACCAGCGTGCGATAGGCGTTGATGGCGGTGACTTCGGCGCCGGTGTCGCGCAGACAGTGCGCCAGGCTCATGCGCGTCATCGAAGACTGGGGCAGGAGCACGCGGTCGCCCGCCTTCAACTTGAGCGCCTCCGCCACATACTGCGGTGTGTAGACCTCCGGCGCGAAGGTGGCTTGCAGCCCCATGAACTCGTTGGTGTAGCGTTCGGTCATGCAGCCGATCGAGGCCACCTTGAGCCGCCGCGGAATCTGGTTCGGGTCGGCGCCGATGGCGGCCATGCGCTCGCCCACGACCAGCGCGGTGTCGGCGTCGTTGAGCACGATCCAGTCGTATTTCCCGGCGATTGCCTCCTTCAGCGCGGCGTCCAGTTCGCCGGTATGCTCGTAGGGGACGATCTCGATGCAGGGGTAGAAGAACACCTCCGCGCCCAGCGCGCGGAACAGTTCGGCCTGATCCTTCACCTGCTCTTTGTCATGGGTAATGGCGACCCGCACGCCATCAAGGCGATTGGCAGCGGGGGCGGTGGGCATTGCTGTCATCGTTTTCATCGTCAGCTTCCTGATCTTGGGAACATATCTCGCACTGTACTTGAGTCCGCTTGCGACACGCTGCTGTCGCGGCTGCGTTATCCTAACGTCACCATGTTCCAGCCTGGTTGCAGTCGCTGCGTCGTCTATTGGCCATTATCTTGGAAACAGACGCCTGGCGCCAGTGGCATGTGACAGGAGGATAGCAGGACAGTTGACGGGGTCTGCCGTGTTGTCAGCCTGGCCTACGAACGATGCTTGCGCAGCAGATACCAGCGGCATGGGTAGGGGTCGGGCGTTGCCTGCACGATTTCGACGATTTCCAGGTCGCTGCCAAAGAGAGCGACGACTTCGCCGTCGTGATAGCCCATGTGACGGTCTTCGGCCTCCGCCTCCGGCCGCGCCACGTAATCGAAGCCGTACAAGTGGAAGTAGCCGCCCGGCGCCAGCGCGTCGATGATGCCGCGGGCATAGGCCGGCCGGAGGCGGGGCGGCAACCCGTGGGAACAGCCCAGGTCGAGCACGTAGGCTGCGCCCACCTGATGCAGAGGCAGTTGAGTCACATCGGCCTGGATGAACCAGCCATGCAGATCGGGCGCCGCCGGCTGCAGGCGATGCGCGCCGGTCTGGAGGGGCGCGTAGGCGATGTCGAAGCCGAGCACGCGGAGTCCCAACCCGGCCAGGTAACGGACGTTCGTGCCTGGGCCGCAGCCGATGTCCAGCGCCAGCCCGCGCGGCGGCAGGCGGCCGCTGGCCCAGAACGCCACCACTTCGGGCGGGGTCTGGCCGGTGTCCCAGGGCGTGGGGCCAGCAGCGTAGCGCGCTTCCCAGCGGGTGCGATGGGCAACGCCCGCGCCGGCGCTCACCAGATCCCGCTCCGCTCGGCGCGCATGCCGATGGTGTAGACCAGCAGCGGCAGACAGCGCGGCACGCCGTGCAACTGGTAGGTGACTTCGCCCACGGTTTCGGCGCCCATGGCATGGTAGAAGCCTTCGGCGTGTGGGTCGGACTCGATCTCGATGCGTTTGGCGCCCAGCTCCGCGGCGCGGCCAAGCGCATGACGGAACATGCGCCGGCCCACGCCGGTGCGCAGCGAGTGCGGCTCCACCCACATGTGGGCAAGCTGGTAGACATCGCCGGCGCCTTCCAGCGCGTAGAAGCCCACGAGCACGTCGTCGCGGTTCACTGCCACGTAGACTTCCTGGGCGGCAATGTACTGCGCCGTGATGTTGAGCTGATTGTGCCACAGGTCGATCCATGCGGCTGGGTAGCCCCAGTAGCTCTTGGCGGCGCTGGCAATCTGGGTCAGGCGCACGGCCTGCTCTGGCCGCGCCCGTTCGATGTTAATCTCCATACTCGGTGAAGTAATCCTGCATGGCGGCTTCCACGACTTTGAGCGCATGGTCGCGGCCGTAGACGCGATCGACGGTGAGACGCGGCTCATGCCCTGGCACCATTTTGTAGGTGGCGAAATAGTGGCGAAGGCGCTCCACCAGCACTTCGGGCAGGTCGGAGATGTCGCGGGCGCTGCCCCACACATTGTCGTTTTGCAGCACGGCGATGATCTTGTCGTCCGCCTCGCCGCCGTCATTGGCAAACAGCCCACCGACGACGCGGGCATTGAGCAGCACTTCGGAACGGTTGACCGGGCGTTCACTCAGCACGCAGATATCCAGCGGGTCGCCGTCGCCTTCGGTCACTACGCCGGAGAGTTCGGCCACATGCTTGTCGCAGTAGGTGCGGGGAATGAAGCCATAGAGCGCCGGCGGCTGCGACGAGGTGCGCTGTGGGCGGTCCACCCGCAGATAGCCGGTCTTTTTGTCGATCTCATATTTGATGAGATCGAACGGTGTGATCTCGATATAGGCGTGCACGATCTCCGGCGGATTCGGCCCGATTTCGAGGCCGTGCCAGGGGTGCGGGCGCCAGCGATAGAAGGGTGGCGGGAATCGATTTGACATAAGTAAACGGCGCCTCTTCGCATAACGAATGATGATGAAATGACCTGGCGAGATTATGCCAGATTGAGGCCAAGAATACCAACCAGCAACCGGTCGCCAACTTGCATGATCGACGACGGGGGCGTATTGTAAACGATTACGGAATCGAGATTCTGGTGTTTGGACAGGAGTTGAACGGTTTTTTTATGCGTCATTTCACGTTGCGGCTGCCGCTGGTCGCCGCTGAGTCGTCCAACCGGGGCAGTTCGCTCTGGGTGGCCAAACTTTACTATTTGTGCTTCTTCGGTGCGTTGGGCGCGCTGGCGCCATTTTTCAATGTCTATCTGCGGGAGCGCGGTCTCTCCGGCGCGGAAATCGGCGTGATCGCCAGCGTTCCGCCACTGATTGCGTTGACGGCCAACCCCTTCTGGGGGGCGATTGCCGACCGCTGGCAAATTCACCAGGTGGTGCTGGCCTGTTGCGCACTGGTGGCGGGGTTGATCTCGTTCAGCTTTGGCTGGCTCGACGGCTTCTGGCTGCTGCTGCTGGCGATCGTGCTCATGGTCTTCTTTCGCACGCCAGTGCCGGCCCTGCTCGACAGCGCAGTGATGGACGCGGTGAAGCGCACCGGCGCCAGCTATGGTCGTCAGCGTCTCTTCGGCAGCCTCGGCTTTCTGGCTGTCAGCTTCGGCATGGGGCAACTGCTCACCAGCGACAATCTGGAATGGATCTTCGTGGTGCATGGCGTGCTGCTGGCCGTGGGCTGTGCGCTGCTTAGCCTGTTGCTGCCGGTCAGCCGCATCCCCGTGCAGGGCAGTCTGGTGGAGGGCGTGCGCGGGCTGCTCAACCGCCCGGACTACGTGGCCTTCACGGTGATGAATGTGTTCATGGGGATCGGTGCGGCGGCGTTTATCAACTTCATCGGGCTGCGCATCCTGGCATTGGGCGGCACGGAAGCGCAGGTGGGGCTGGGCTTTGCCCTCAATGCCCTGTTTGAAGTGCCGATCCTGTTCATGGGCGCGCGGCTCATGCGCCGCTTCTCCATCGTCCAGTTGATCGTGTTTGGGCTGCTGGGTTTCGCCACGGTCTACTTTACCGTAGCCATTGCCACTTCGCCGACGGTCATTCTGCTGGCCATGCCGGCGCTGGGACTTTTCTATGCCAGCTTCTGGATGGCGGTCGTGGTCTACGCCAATGAGAGCGCACCCGCGCACCTGCGCGCCACCGGCCAGTCATTGGTCGGCGCCGCGCAGAGCGGGCTGGGCTGGGCCATCGGTTCGATCCTCAGCGGGCTGTTGTGGGATGCGACGGGCGGCGCGTCGGTCTTTGTCTTCGCCAGTGTGTCGATGCTGATTGGCGCGACCGTTTTCCTGTTCGGCCAGCGCAGCCGGCGCGCCGGCCCCAAAACGCTAATGCAACGCTAACTTGCACCTGCGTACATCTGTGCTACAATGGCAATAGTTTTGGGGATGAACGGTCTCGACGGGGCAGGCTGTTCTTGGATTGCAGGTCGTAGAGCGTCGGCTACGTTAAAATAGGCGCAAACCTATAAATGCCAAGAACACTGGCAAGGCTTTCAACTTCGGCTTCGCGGCAGCTCCGGCTGCTCTCGCCGCCTAAGTTAGGCCAACCCTGATCCCGGTAGAACGGGGTCGCGGCCCACCTTGATGGCGCAGCCAGGTCAGGTGCAAGCCGACACAACTGGAGTGCTGCGGCGCCGTACACCGGTAACGGCGCCAAAGACCTGACCGGTTAGTCCGGACGTGAATCCTGTCGCACGGAGTCCGCCGGATGAAATCAAATGCGCGACTAAACCTGTAGATGTCCCTGGACGAATGTTTCGGACGCGGGTTCAATTCCCGCCATCTCCACCTGAACGAACGGCCCGCACGTGCGGGCCGTTCGTTTTTTGTTGTTGTGACCGTTGACTTTGCATTAGAGTGATATCATCTTTGCACTGGAGTGGTTTGATATTTGCACGTGGATGTCGGTAATGGCCGGCAGATTGAGCAGGATGAAAGCCATCTGAAAGGGGGATATCAACTGCGGTTGGCAGGCGTATCCAGGGCAGCGAGGTCGGCGGGCTGTCCGCGGCGTTTGCGCTCGATGTAGAGCGAACGCACGCGCTGCTGCGCCGTCGAGCACCAACTTTGGGTTTCTGCGCCCAATAGATTGCCTACAGTCTCCATGAGCTAATCATTGGCTTTGCGGCGCGCAACGGTAGGACTGAGCACTTCAGCCTGAAGATCGACGTTGACCTGAATGTGCGGCGCACCCCAGTTCAGGCGATCCGCCACATGGTTTGTACGAGCGGGCAGTATTTGGGTTGTCACACTGGCTACTCCGGTTGCTAGACCAACTGGACATCATAGTCACCGAAAGCACTGTCTTTGGCCAGCAATGCCATCCCCTCGCCCGTCGCCTGAGCAATGATGACGCGATCGAACGGATCTTTGTGGTGATGGGGGAGACTGTGCAACACATCGAGATGCTCAGGAGTGATCGCCAAAAGTTCAACCGCGTTGGCCCAGACATGGTCACGCACGAGAGCACTGACAGGCAGGGGCACGTCCAATCTGCCCAGACTCGATTTGATGGTGATTTCCCAGATGCTGGCGATGCTCAAGTAGCGTCCATTGTCTGGATTCTCGATCAGTTCACGGCTGTAGTCATCCAGTTTGGCATCGCCAGCAATGAACCACAGGAAGATATGGGTATCGAGCAGAATTCTCACGGCATGTATTCCTCGAAACCTTCGATTGGCGCGTCAAAGTCCATCCCGATCCGGACTTGCCCCTGGGCGCTGCCAAAGCGCGGCTGCGGTGCGCGGGATAGGGCGACCAGCTTGAACGCTGCGCCGCTGGCGCTGAAGATCACCACATCGCGCCCTTGTTGCACCTGGTTGAGCAGGTTATCGATTTCTTTGACGGCCTGGGCGGCTGAAACCCGTGTCATCGTCACCTCCTATGGCACCTACGCCAGCAGTTTCGGCGCCGCTGACCGCAGCGTCACCGGAGAACAGAGCATGGCTTATTATAGCATGCCCGCGTCTACTCGCCCGTCTCCCATTTCCGAATGGGTCTCCGTCAAGGTGGGGGCAGGATGCGGCAAGTCGTCTGTTGCCAGCATTCCGGGAATGGGACAGAGGATGCTACCGCTGCTGGACTACTTCTGTCCCATTCCCGGAATGCTGGGGCGCGCCACTGTTCCGCTGGTGGGAAACCGGCATCTGCCACCGCAAGCTGCGCTGAGATGCACTGGATCGGGGCCGCGTACCGCGCATGATTCAACGCCAGCAGCCGACCCAGCACCTGCCGCCGCGCCGCCGCATGAATTGTACAACGGATCTCGCTACGATTCCTGGCTGCCATACAGATAGGCGTCAATTTTGGCGTTGCGAGCGCCGTTGTGCTGGGCGAGACCAGCGATGTGACGTTCGATGTTGGCGCGGAAGGAGAAATCGGCCTGGGCTGCCGGTGTGTCGAGATAGGCAAGTCCGGTTCGTGGAGCAGGGCGTAGTCGGAGATGAAGACAGTGCGATGGCTGTCGGGCTGCGCTTTGGGGTCGCGGCAGAGTTCCCAGAGGGGGCAACCGTGACATTCGCTGGCCAGGAAGCGGTAGTCGAAGCCATCGGCGCCGCCAGCGCGATAGGCGCGAGTCGTGGTGACGCTGTTGGGACAGGTGAGACCGTCGGGACCAAGCGTGAAGTCGCTCGGTGCAAAGCGGGTGTGGCGTTGGCCGTAGTTAATCTGGCGGGCCACGAGTTGGGTCTGACCGTCCGAGGCGCGGCGGACATCGGCGATATGCTTGGGGGTGCCTGCGGCGGTGCGGAACGACCAGCCGAAGAGGTGACGCACCACACGTTACTCCAGTGCAAAGTCAACGGTCACAGCTATTGGGGATCAAGGATCAAATTGAGGCTTGAAATGCACCTTTCGCAGACTTATACTGAGTGTTGAGCACCGCGAGCGGTGTTCCCGCCACTCTGCTCATCTGCATCGCCTCTCGGATAGAGCTAGT
>JAPKMV010000126.1 GCA_026645635.1 Caldilineaceae bacterium | reverse complement strand
GATAGACCGCGGATTTGGCGGATGCGGCGGATTCGAGCGGATTATTCAAGAGCAATCCGCGTCAATCCGCCTAATCCGCCAAATCCGCGGTCTATTCTCACCCCACAGCAAGGAACCTGCCCATGACTGCACCAGCCCGGCGGCGGCGCGTGTCGCCGCTGCCCTACTTGCTGATCCTGCCGACGTTCCTGTTCGTCGCGCTCTTCACCATCTGGCCGATGCTGCTGGCGGGCTACCAGAGCCTCTTTTTGCAGCGGCTGAACATCGCCCGCTATCGCGAGCCGACCTTCACCGGCCTGCAAAACTACAGCGAGCTGTTTGCGGACGAGCGCTTCCACCAGGTGCTGATCAACACACTGATTTTTGTATTGGGCACCGCGCCGGTCAGCGTGGTGTTGGGCTTTCTCTTTGCGCTGCTGGTCAACCGGGCGCTGCGCGGCATCGGCCTGGCGCGGCTCTTCTTTTTCTACCCCACCATCCTGCCGCTGGTCAGCGCGGCGACGATCTGGCTCTTCTTCTTCACGCCCGATTACGGCATCTTCAACACTGCGCTGCGGCTGCTCGGCTACAGCGGCCCGCAGAACTGGACGAGCAACCCCAACCTGGCGCTGCTGTCGGTGATGATCGTCACGGTCTGGAAGAACGCCGGCTACTACATGATCTTCTACCTGGCCGGGCTGCAAGGGCTGCCGCAGGATGTTTTCGAGGCGGCTGCGCTGGACGGCGCCAGCGGCTGGCAACTGCTCTGGCGCATCACCTTTCCGCTGCTGCGGCGCACCACCCTCTTCGTTGCCACCATTGCCATGATCAGCGCGTTCCAGTCGGTGGATCACATCTTTGTGCTGACCCAGGGCGGGCCGGCGGGCGCGAGCACGGTGCTGCTCTTTTACCTCTGGCAGGTGCGCTTCGAGTTCCTCAATGTCGGCGCGGCCTCGGCGCTTACCATCGTGCTGGTCGCGGTGCTGCTGATCTTCACCTTCACCAACTTCGTACTCGGCGAACAGAAGGAGGATGCCTATGCCCGTTGAGACGCCGGGACGCAACTGGCGCAGCCGCCTGAGCCGCATCTTGCTCTACGGCTTCACCTTTGCACTTGCGCTGATCTGGGCGACGCCCATGGCCTGGGCGATCGTCGCGTCGCTGCGCCCGGCCTCCGACCCGCTGGGCCGCGGGGATGTCTGGTTCGCCTTCCCGCTGACGTTGGAGAACTACGCCCGCGCCTGGTCGCTGGCGCCCTTCGGCCAGTATTATGTCAATACCATCGTGGTCATTGTGATGATCCTGGCGGTGCAGATGGTCACGATTACCCTGGCCGCCTTCGCCTTTGCCCATTTCGACTTTCCGGGCAAGCGCGCCCTCTTTTACCTGGTGCTCCTGCAACTCATGATTCCAACCACAGCGCTCCTCGCGCCCAACTTTTCCACGATCCGCTGGCTTGGCCTCTTCGACACACGCACTGCTATCGCCATTCCCTATTTCGGCTCGGCGTTCGGGACGTTTCTATTGCGCCAGACCTTCCTCGACATCCCGAGAGATCTGGTGGATGCCGGGGTGATGGATGGCTGCCGCTGGTGGCAACTGCTGCGCCACATCTACCTGCCACCTGCGGTGCCGACATTGATCGCCTTTGGGCTTTCGTCCACCGCATGGCACTGGAACGAGTTCCTTTGGCCGCTGGTGATCACCAACAGCGACAAGGCGCGGCCGCTCACCGCAGGGCTGGTGCGCTTCACCCAGTTGGGCGAGATCGGCGCGCAGTGGTCGCTCCTCTCCGCGGCGACGCTGATCGTGATCGTGCCGCTCTTCGTGGCGTTTCTCTTCTTCCAGAAGCGCTTCATCCAGAGCTTCGTACACTCCGGCATCAAGTGACGGTCACTGCTGGCGCCCCATCGGTGACTTTACATACAGTCTCTCAAGGCTGCTCCGGCAGCGGCGCAATCGGCTGCACCGGCTGCACCGGCTGGTCATCCGGCAGAGGTTCAGGCAGCGGCATCGGTTCCGGCAGCGGCCCCGGCATCATGTTGACGAAGACCTGCACCGTCTGGCTGGCGCTGCCGCCAAACTCGGAATCCACCCGAAGTTCGTAGTAGACGATGTCGCCGGAGGTTGGGCAATCCTGCGTACTGGAATTGGCCGGCACGTCGAACCAGATCGTCTCGCCGTTGCGGAACAATTGCGCCAGGGCGATACTGTCTCCGCCAAAACTCCATGAGAGCGTGACGCACTCACCCATGTTGACCGTATCGCGGTCGCTGCTGAAGTAGTAGATCACCGGCGGCTGCGGGGTGGGCTGTGGCCGATCCTGCACGACGATGGTGGTCTGCTGCGAAGTCGTTGCGCCGGCCTGGTTGAAGGCATCCAGATTATAGGTGACCGGGCCGGTGTTGGGCGGGCAATCTTGCACGCTGCTGGTATTGACCGGGCCACTATCCAGTATCACCTGGCCGTTGCGGCTGAGGCGCGTCGAGACTGCATTCTGCGTGCTCCAGGCGGCAACGACACACTCGCCGATCAGGATGCTGGGCGGGCTGACGTTGAAGCCGGTGATAAACGGCGGCTCGGGCTGCGGCTGCTCGTTGACGCGCACAAAGTCGGTCGCGCTGCTTGTCCCGCCCGGCCCGCGCGCCTCGACCAGATAGGTGTAGTCACCCGGCCCCGGCGGGCAGTCCTGAAGGTTGCCCCGGGTCGGCGCGCCATCCCAGAGCGAACCGCCGTTGCGCGACAGCCGCACATTGTCCACCTGGCCGCCGACCTCCCAGGTTACGGTGACGCAGGTGTTGATCGGCACGTTGCCATCCGGCTCCACGGTGAAGCGGTTGATCTGCGGCGCCTGGGTGTTCGGCTGCACGGTGATCGTCTGCTGGCGCGTCTCGACTGTGCCGTTGAGCAACACGGCGCGCAAGTAGTAGTTCGTGGTTGCCGGCGGACAGACCTGGCGGCTGCCCTGTCCGGCCACACCGTTGCTCGCCCAGTTCTCTCCCTCGGCGTAGACATAGACCTCGCGCACGTTGGTGACATCCCAGCGCAGGGTCGTGCATTGCCCGGCGATAATCGACGTGCTGTCCGCCCAGAACCTGATGTTGGGCGAGGGCGTGGCCGTCGGCGCGGCGGTCGGTTGCGGCGCAACTACGGTGATGCCCACCCAGATGCGCTGACCGAAAGGCGCGAGCGCACTGTTGTGCATCTGCCAGAAACCTTGATAGACGCCCGGGAAGGGTGGCGCCACCAGATTGACAAAGAGGTCGATGACCGCGCCCGGCGGCACGGGTGCGCCAACCGCCACCGGCTGGCCGCCCATGCTGGCGTAGGGCGAGTTGCCCTGGAAGTAGCGCAGCGTGTAGTTCGGCGCCCAGGTGCAGGTGCCGGAATTGCGCACACGCCACCCCTTGCGGAAAGGCTGGCCCGGCTGCATCTGCGGTGGATTGGTCATGTTGGCGTCGTCGTAGCTCAAGTCCGCGACCCAGGCCATACCGTCGACACAGGCAGGCAGCGGCGGGCGCGTGGCCGTGGCGGTGGGTGCAGGCACAGGGGTGTTCGGGGCGCGCGTTGGCGTCGGCTGCGGCGTCGGCGTGGGCACAAGCACGCTCTCGTGAATGCCGAGGTAATCGAGCAGCAGTCGGGCGATCACCCCCTTGGCGCGCAGCGTATCCAGCGCGCCGTTGAGCGCGTCCTGCAGTGCCGTGGCGTCGTTGGGCACGGCGATGGCGTAGCGCTCCTTGTGGAAGCCCTGCCCCACCACCTTGACCCCGCCGTCGCGCACAATATGTTGCGCAGGCAGCAGATCCATGAGCACAAGTTCCACACGGCCGGCGCGCAGGTCGCGAACTGCCTGGTCGATCAGGGTGAAGGTAAAGAGGTTGGTCGCCGGCATCAGCCCGGTGTCCACCAGTTCTTCCTGTAACTGCTTCTCCCACACCGAGCCGCGCTGGACACCCACCGTGTATGCCGCCAGGTCGCGCACGTCGACCAGTTGGCCGATGGTGCTGTCTGCGCGCGCCAGGGCGGCATCCTCGCTGGCAAAGTAGATCTGGCTGAAATCGACCAAGACGTCGCGCTCGGGCGTGATCGAGATCGCGGCGATGGCTGCGTCGATCTGCCCCAGGAAGATGGCAGCGCCGAGGCCGTCGAAGGCGAAGTCCTTCACCTCCACTTTCAGCCCCAGTTCTTCGCCGATGGCCTCGATCAGGGCAATGTCGAAGCCCTCGATCTTGAAGTTCTCGTTGTAGGCCGCAAAGGGCGGATAGTCGGCGGAGGTGCCGACGACGATCTTGCCGGTGGCCTGGATGCGCGCCCAGGCCTCGGCGGGTGAAGGCACGGGCGTGGCCGTCGGCAGCGGCGTCGGCGTGGGTGTGGTCGGGGCGACGCTTTGGCCAGGCCGGCACCCTACAACCACACAGGCAGCCAATGCCAGGATGATGAACAGAATGGCTGATCTGAATCGCGACATATGGTTGACTCCTTTGTGGTTTGATGGGATGACATGGATTATGAGCAGACAGCTACACGGCTCATGACTAGAACAGAAAAATCGGCACACCCGTTCCAAAAAACGAATCCGGCGTGTGATGCGCCAACACGTTTCATTGTAATCAGGCTTGGGCAAGAGAGGGAAATCGAGCTCCGGTGGGCTGAGGTGCGTTGTGTTATACTTGCAGCATGAGCCACCAGTCAGTTTACATTGAAACGAGCATAGTGAGCTATCTTGCCTCCCGCCCAAGTCGGGACGTGATCGTCCTTGCGCAACAACAATTGACCGCCGACTGGTGGCACAGCCGGCGCCACCGCTATCAGTTATTCGTCTCAACTGTAGTTGTCACTGAATCTTTGCGCGGGGATGTAGCTGCTGCGAAACGACGTGCAGCAATGCTCCACGGAATTGCGATCCTCGAAGTCAATGACTCGGCCATCGCCTTGGCAACAGCGTTGGTCAAACAGGCAGCGGTGCCTCAGAACGCCGTCGAGGACGCGCTACATATTGCGGTGGCATGTGTGAATTCGATTGAGTATCTGCTTACGTGGAACTACAAACACATTGCTAACGCAACGATGCGCACGCACATCAACCAGGTCTGTATGGAGGCCGGATATCATCCGCCCATCATCTGTACACCGGCGGAGTTAGGAGATGATCATGTGGGATGATCCAATTGTGCGTGAAACGCGTCAAGTGCGCAACGAGATCGCCGCGCGGTTTGGCTACGATTCACAGGCGTTAGGCGAGTACTTCAAGGGGATGCGTGCGGCCGATGCAGCGAAGTCGATTGCGGCATTGATCTCTGCATCGCCATCCGATTTCTACCCGGCATACAGTGATTTTGGCAACATCGGCATGGCCGTGAGCGATGCACCGGTTGAGTACGACGGCGCTGACGCTGGCGTAGCGTTGCCGTAGTTCGCCACCCCTCACTCCACCCGATACAGCGCATCCACCACCCGCTTGAGCATGTCCTCCACCACGCCGTGCATGGGCATCGCCGCGGCCATGCCGTAAACCGGCGCCATGCCGCCCGTGGTGGACGGATTCGCCTTCACCTCCGCCACGGCGGCGCGCAGGTCGTCGATGAAGCGCTGCGCCACGCCCGGCTCTGTGTGGCGCAGCGTCACACAGAGATGCACGGCCGCGGGGCGATGCAGGCCGTTGAGGCTCCAGCCGCGGTGGGTCATGGCGTCAAGCACGCGGTAGATGTCCAGCGTGGGCGACGCAAAGGCAATCACAAAGAGCGGATCGCCCAGCACCACCAATTCCGGGATTTGCGCCACCCAGAACTTGATCCAGTTGGCCGTCGCCAGGATGCGCGCGGCCGCGCTGCGGTAGCCATCTTCGCCCAGGCTGACCATCGCCGCCCAGCAGGCCGCGCTCAGCGCGCCGGGCCGGCTGCCGGCAAAGGTGGGCGAGAAGTAGAGGCCGCCCGGCCAGTCCGCCACCGCATAATACTGGAAGCGGCGCAGCTCCTCGCCCCTGTAGAGCACCACCGACGTCCCCTTGGCCGCGTAACCATACTTGTGCGTATCGGCGGACATGGAGGTGACGCCCGCCAGCCGGAAGTCGAAGTCGGGCAGGTCATAGCCCAACCCGCGGGCAAAAGGCAACACAAAGCCGCCAAGACAGGCGTCCACATGCAGGCCGACCCCGCGCGCCTGCGCCAATTCCGCCAGCTCGGGGATCGGGTCGACCGCGCCGTGGGGAAAGGAGGGAGCGGAACCGACCAGTGCGCCGGTCTGCTCGCCGATTGCGGCGGCCATCGCACCTACATCGGCGCGGTAATCCGCTCCCACGGGCACACGCACCAACTCGATGCCGAAGTATTGCGCGGCCTTGTCGAACGCGGCATGGGCGCTGGCCGGCGCCACGATCTGCGCCCGTTCGATACCCCGCTCCGCCCGTGCCCGGTCGCGGTAGGCGCGCATCGCCAGCAGGATGCTCTCCGTCCCGCCGGAGGTCACCGTGCCAACGATGGGACCGCTGGTTTCCCCCGCACCCAGCATGTGCGCGGTCATGGCCACGATCTCGGCCTCGTATTTCACCGTGCTGGGCCAGAGGTCGAAATGGAGCGGGTTGCTCTGCGCGTTGAGCGCGTAGACCCGATTGAGAAAGTCGATGTGGCCAGCGTCGCCGTGGTAGACCGCGCCGGAGACATAGCCGTCGCGCCAGCGCTGCTGCTCTTCCGCCTGAAGCATCTCCATCTCGGCCAGGATGTCGGCGCGGCTGCGTCCCGTTTTCGGCAGACGCGGATAGCTGGGCAGCCGGCCCCGGTAGGGGTGGAGCGACGCATCCAGGTCGCCGACGATGCTGCTGTACTGCTGTTCGAGCAGGTTGCGCACGAACGGCACGCGCCGCAGCCCGCGCTCCACCCGCGCCGCCAACTTCGGATTGATGCGGCCGAGAGCCGCGTTGAGTTTGGACACATCTCACCTTCCTTTGGTGATGAGAGGGTGAGAGGGTGAACAAGCCTCACCCCCTCACCCTCTCACCCACTCACTCACGATTCAGTCGGCGATAAACGCCGTGCGTCTTCCGGTAGATTTCCTCGAACTCGCCCATGAGTTCAGCATAGAGTGCGGACAGTTCGCGGCGCGGCGTGTAGGTGGCACGGATCGGCGCCTGCGCCCCCAGGTCGTGCAGGTCCATGTAACCCAGCCCCACCGCTGCCAGGTAGGCCGCGCCCCGCGTGTTGGTGTGCAGCGGATCGGCAACTTGCAGCACCGGCCGCTGGAGCACATCGGCGTGAATCTGGCACCAGACATCCGAACGCGCGCCGCCGCCCACAAGCCGCACGCTTTCCAACGGCCGGCCAGCAAACTTCTCGACGTGGGGCAGCAACCAGCACGTATTGAAGGCAACGCCCTCGTAGACGCTGCGCACCAGATCGCCGCGGGTGGTGCGCAGGCTGAGGTTGTGCCATCCCCCGCGCAGGGTGGGGTCGTCCACCGGCGAACGTTCGCCATGCAGCCAGGGCGTAAAGATCACCTTGCCGCTGCCCGGCGCTGTGACCGCGGCCAGCGCGTCGAGACGGGCGTAGGCGTCAACCTGCGGCGCGCCAGGAAGCAGGTCGTCGTCGGCGAAGAAGACGTTGTCGCGCAGAAAGGTGAGCGCGGCGCCGGCCACCTCATGCTCGTTGATCAGCAGATAGCGCCCAGGGATCGCCGATGGCAGCGCAGCCATGTTGTGGACGATATCGGTCTTCTTGAAGGGAACGTGGCAGCTCAGCCAACCCGAGGTGCCGATGTAACTGTGGGCCGCATAATCGTCCACGGCGCCGGAGCCGACCGCCGCGGAGTGGATGTCGGGCGTCCCGCCGATGACCTGCACATGCTCGCCCAACCCCAGATCGGCGGCCGCGGTTGGCGTCAAGGGGCCGAGTACATCCACGGCGCGCACCAGGTCGGGCAGTTTCTCCCGCGCCACACCCACCATGCGCAGCAGTTGATCGTCGTAGCGCACATTGTGAATGTCGCGATTGTCCGTCACCCAGTGCAGGGTGATCGACTCCACCGTGGCGGCAAAACGACCCGTCAGCTTGTGGTTGAGATAATCCTTTGGCTCCAGGAATTTGTGGGTGCGTGCATAGAGTTCTGGGTATGCTGCCTGGAGAAAGAGAATGTGGGCGATGGCATCCTTGCCGGAGAGACCGGGAATGCCGCCAGTCTTGCGCAGCCACGGCCAGAGCTTGGTCACGCCGTAGCCGGCGAAGGAGGGAAAGCCACCGGTGACGCGGCGCATCGGCGCTGCCCCGCGGG
>JAPKMV010000125.1 GCA_026645635.1 Caldilineaceae bacterium | reverse complement strand
CGCACGCCCAGCGTTGGGCCAAGCCAGTAGGCTGCGGCGATGATCGCCACGTTGTAGAGCACCGGCGCAGCGGCCGGCGTCACAAAATGCTGCGTGGCGTTGAGCGCGCCCATCACCAGCCCGCTGGCGCCGAAGATCACCGTGCCAAAGAGCATCACGCGCATCAGTTCGGCGGTGACGCTCGCCTGTTCGGGGCTGAAGCCGGGCGCCAACACATTGCGCACGATCGGCTCGGCGAAGAGGGCCGCCAGCGCGGCCATGCCGACCAGCACCAGCACCACCAGGTTGAGGACGCGCGAGAAGAGCAGCCAGGCCTCGCGCTTGTCCTGTTTCAGCCAGAAGGCGGCGAAGACCGGCAGAAAGGCGCTGCCCAGCGCGCCGCCCGCCACCAGTTGAAAGAGCATATCGGGCACGCGGAAAGCCGCCAGATAGGCGTCGTAGGCGGCAGTGGTGCCGAAGCGGTTGCTGAGGACGACCTCGCGCAGCAGCCCGGTGGCGCGGCTGAGCACGAAGAACAGCATCACCAGCAGCGTCGCGCTCAACATGCGCCCGCTGTCCAGACCCACAGGCGGCGTATCCCCTTCCGGCCGTTCGCTCTCCACAGTTGCGCGCATGGGCGCGATTATAGGGCAGGTGTGGCTGATCCGGTGAATCGAGTGCGGAGCGACAGGTGATGGGTGAGTTTTTCAATCGGAACAAATGGTCTATAATGCGGGACGAAATCTCTAAAATCTCTCAATCTCTTAATCTCCTAATCTCAAATTTGAGATTGAGAGATTGAGAGATTAGGAGATTGTTCTGGCCGTCAACATCAATCAGTGAGCGATTATGAGCAGCGTCTATTTTGCGATCAGTGCGTGGCGGGAAATCCTGGCGCGCATCTTCACCGGTTTCGAGGAGCAGGACAACGTCACGCCGACGTGGCTGGTCAACCCGGCCACCAACCGGCGCCTCAAACTCGACAAACTCTATCCCCAGGTGGGCGTCGCCGTGCGCTTCGTTGGCCTCACGGCCAAGGGGCAGGGGCGCCAGAGCGACTGGGAGGCGATGGAGAATGAGCAGCGCGACCAGACCCGCATCGAGTTGTGCCGTCAGAATGGTGTGCAGTTGGCCACCCTCGACCCGGCGGACGAAATGTTGAAGCAGATGGACGCGCTGCTGAGTGTGCTGGCGCGCGCCAGCCGGACGCTGGCCCAGGGGCCGCAGCCGACCAAGTACAAGGCGGAATGGATGCCGGCGCTGGCCGCCGCCCGCGACCGCGCTGAAAAGCTGCGCAGCCTTATTGCCAAGAACCCGGAGCAGATGCTGGCCAATCTCGCCGAGGGCTGGCGCGACCGCGAGGCCGGCTCCGCGCTGGAACTGCGGTCGCCGGAGCCGGCGGCTGCGCGCAACCAACCGCGCGCCGAGCCGCTGCTGCTGGCGCCGAGCCTGCGCGTGCGTCACCTCAAACTGGGCGACGGCGTTGTCACGCGCATCGACGGCGCCGGCGACGAAGCCCAGGTCTACATCCTCTTCGACGGCGCCGGCGACGAGCGTCGCTTCCAGGCCAACCTGATCTACGACAAACTAGAACTCATTCCATCCTGACCAATCTCCAATCTCCAATCTCCAGTCTCCAATCTCCTAATCTCGCTCATGAGATTAAGAGATTAGGAGATTAGGAGATTTCCCATCCATAGGAGCGACTTGTGACCGACCATCTCGTGCGGGCGATTGCCAAGGAGGCGGGTGTGCGCGCCTTGGCGTGTGTAACGACGGACGTGGCGCGTGACGCCGCGCGGCGTCACGAAGCGGAGCCGGTGGCCGCGGCCGCGCTGGGCTATGGGCTGACCGCCGCGGCGCTCTTGGGCGGGCTGCTCAAGGTGCAGCAGCGGGTGGCGCTCAAGGTGCAGGGCGATGGCCCGCTGGGCAAGCTGGTCGCCGAATCAGACGCCTACGGCCGTATCCGCGGCTATGTGGCGACGCCCACTGTGACCTGGCCGGCGCCCATCGACGGCGCGGCTGTGGGCGCAGCGCTTGGCCAGCGAGGTCTGCTGACGGTGGTCAAGGATGTCGGCATGAAGGATCTGACCGAAGGCATGGTCGCCCTGGGTGCGGGCCGGCTCGACCAGGACTTGATGGTCTACCTGACGCGCTCGGAGCAGGTGCTCTCCTACGTGGATCTCGACGTCAAGCTGGACGGCCAGGGGCGGCTGCTGGCGGCGGGTGGGCTGCTCTTGCAGGCGCTGCCGGACTATGACCCGGCGCGGCTGACGGCGCTGGTGCAGGCCACCGACGATCTGCCGCCCCTGGCCGACATGCTGGTGGCCGGGCAGGAACCGGCGGCCATGTTATCCTCGCTTTTCGGCGCGCTGCCCTATGCGGTGCTCGATGTCACCGACCTCACCTTCCACTGCACATGCAGCCGGGAACGGTCGCTGCGCGCGCTGCAGTTGCTGGATCGCAGCGATCTGGAACTGTTGATCGCCGAGGGCGAGGGCGTGGTGGATTGTCACTTCTGCCACGAGCGCTACGTGTTCAGCGTGGCCGACCTCCACGCGCTGCTGGCGGAACTGGACACAGAGAAACGCGCGTAGCATCCCTTTGACGAGAAGATCCTCACTTCCACCTACGGCAAAGGACGCTCATTTTCAACGGGACAACGCCTTAGAGCGACTCCTCCACTGCGCGCCAGACGCGGCGGTTCATCGGCATGAGTGCGTGGGCGATGCCAAAGACGCGTCGCGACTCCCCCACGGGCAGCTCGGAGTTCGACGGCGGCACCACCGAGAGGTCGAGCGGCGTCCAGATCGAGACAAAGCGCCGCTCCGCCAGCGCCGTCAAATCACTGTTCAGCCGATGAATAAAGTCGCTTTCCGGGCGCATCTGGCGCACCGCGGGCAGCCAGAGTGAGTTGGCCATGTAGGTGCCGCGGTGGGGGGTGGAAATCGTCACCAGATTCGCCATCTGCTGCCGGCCATTCATCTCCTGGAGATAATAGCGGCCGATCAACCCGCCCATGCTGAAGCCGATGTAGTGAAAACGCTCGCCGTCGGGCAGCGCCTGCGCCACAAAATCGGCAAGCTGTGCGGCCAATTCCTCGATGGGCGCGCGACCGTCGCTGGGCTGCGGCGAACAGAGCAGCGCCTGGAAACCGACCTGGTTGAGATAGTCGGCCATCTTGCCCATGGTGGCGATGTTATCGAGCCAGCCTGGCACCAGAATCACCGGATGACGCCGGGTACTTTCGTTCATAGGTTGCCTCATGCAAGGTGGGGCCAGGTTATGCCCTACCATCGACTACCGCACAATGATCGGATAGAAGATATGAATCTGCGGCGTGACGACCACCGTCTGCGAGATCGTCGCCCCGCGTTCGACGGTCAGCGTGTGCGTTACCGTGACGGCATACCCCAGGCTGTCGCGGGCGGCCACGTGATACGTTCCGACATAGGCCGGGGTCCATGCGGCGCTCGCCTCATCCACCGCACCTGCCGGGAAAGCGTTACCGGTGAGCGGATCGAGCAATGTCGCCTGCGCCACGTTGACCGGCTGCTGATTGCCATCCACAAACTGCAGCGTCACCGTGGCCGGCTGTTGGGCCGCCAACACCGCTTCCAGCACGTCGAGGCTGCCAAAGCCGGTGACGTTGTTCGGCCAGACTGCGCCGCCGCCGTCGCAGTTGGAGGTGGCCGGGTTCGGCGTGGCGGCGCGCAGCAGAATCTGCTCCGTCGCATCCACGTCGCCGATCAAACCCGGCGCGGCGGACCAGAGCAGTGCCACCGCACCGGCCACATGAGGTGCAGCCATGCTGGTGCCGCCCAAGACAAGGTCCACGCCGCCGTCCAGCCCAGCCGAACGCACGCCCACGCCCGGCGCCGCGATGTCGGGCTTGCGCCGCCCGCTGCCATCGGCGGTAACCGGGCCGCGGCTGCTGAAGCCGGCGGGGCTGCCGGTGATGTCGATGGCGCCAACGGTGAGGCTGGCATCATGGAGACCAATGGGGTTATTGACGGTACTGCAGCCGGAGCGGCTATTGCCTGCCGACGCCACGACGACGATCCCCGCCGCGCGCACATTTTCCACCACCGTGCGCAGGCTGTTGGCGTCACAGCCCTCGTTGGGCGGGCAGCCCCACGAGTTGTTGATCACATGTGCGCCGAGTTCCGGGCGGCCTTCCGTCGCCGGGTCGCCGCCTTGGGGAAAAGGCGCCAGCATGAACTCGAAGCAGGCGGTGTAGCTGGCCGGCGTGCCAAAATTGCGCCGCATGTTGCGGCAGCCGATCCACTGCGCGTCCGGCGCCATGCCGATGATCGTGTCGCCCATCAGTGTGGCGTCGCCGAGCATGGTGCCCACGGTGTGGGTGCCGTGGCCGTTGTCGTCGCAGGGAATCTGCGGGTCGGCGGCGCAGCGCTGCTGGTCGCCGACGTCGCGGTTGGGGAAGGCATCGGCCCAGTTGTAGACATGATCCACCGTGCCGCTGATCGCGTTCCAGCCGCGGTACGCCTCTTGCAGCGCCGGGTGATCCCACTGGACGCCGGTGTCCTGCCCGCCGACGACGATGCCCGCGCCGCGCACGCCGAGTTCCCAGACCTGCGTCGCATGGGTGTTGACCAGGCCGTAGGGGATGGTTTGCGACGCCAGCGCCCAGCGCGCAGGCAGCCAGGCTGCGACGCGGCGCGGCGTCACCGTCTCATCCGTGCCGCGCACCGCCGGGTTCGCGGCCAGCCGATTGACCTCCGCTCGCTGCGCCAACTGGCGCGCCAGCGTCAGATCGCCCTCCACCGCCAGCATGTTGACCAGGTAGAAGGGCTGGTAGGTGATCCCCTGGGCATCCAGCCAGGCGCGCAATGGCGCCTGTGTCCTGGCGGCGTGGGCCGTCAGCGCGCGATAGAGCGCGGTGCGGCGGGCGGTCGCGTCCCCGCGCACCGTGCGCAGGGCCGATTGCGGGTCAAGTTGGTCTTCCAGAACAACCAGGAAGGTGACCGGCCCGGCGGAGCGCGCCAGTTGCGTCTGGAGCTGCGGGCTGATGAGCGCAGGTTCGGCGCGCCCGCCCGGCGGCGTCTGCGCCTGGCCTGTGCCCGCCAGCGCCAGCACGAGGGCCGCCGCCAGCACCGCGCCGATGAGCAGCGGGTGGAGAAGCAGCAGTGCACGATTCGGTCTCACGCAAAGCCGCGAAGAACGCAAAGGAGGCCATTTGCCACTTCGCGGCTTCGCGCCTTCGCGTGAGACTCGTAACGTGTTGAGAATGCGGAAACGTGAGTTCATCATGGTTCTTGTCCTGTTGTTGCGCCGTGGTAAACCTGTTGGCCGGACAGGAATTGGGAGCGCCGTTGCAGACCTGCACAAGCGCCCTGCCAAACTACAGGCAGCGGTGCGGCATCTCGGATCATACTATAAGAAAACGCGATTGCCTTGCCGCCGGTTGCCTGAAAACGACAATGGTCTGAATATTCAATCGATGATGAACAGGAGTTCCTTTATGGCCAATTTGCAAGCAGGCGCCAACGCGCCCGATTTTACTGCCACCACCGACAGCGGCGCGACCTTGCGCCTGAGCGACCTGCGCGGAAAGCGCGTCGTGCTCTACTTCTACCCGAAGGATGACACGCCCGGCTGCACGAGCCAGGCCTGCGGCTTCCGCGACAACTACCCGGTGATCGAAGAGAAGAACGCGGTGGTGCTGGGCGTCAGCCCCGACGGCGTCAAGTCGCACCAGAAGTTCAAGACCAAGTTCAACCTGCCCTTCACCCTGGTGGTGGACGAGGATCACGCCATCGCCGAGGCCTACGGCGTCTGGGTGGAGAAGAGCATGTACGGCAAGAAGTACATGGGCGTCGAGCGCAGCCACTTCGTGATCGACGAGCAGGGCGTGATCGTGGATGCGCAGGTCAAGGTGAAGCCCGACGACAGCGTGCTGAAGGCGCTGGCCGCGCTGGGCTAGGCTGGGCTAATCCACTGCCAGCCGGTAGCCCACCCCCGGCTCGGTGACGATCAGCCGGGGGATGGCCGGGTTTTCTTCCAACTTCTGGCGAAGCTGGCCAAAGTAGACGCGCAGATAGTGCGTCTCGTCCACATACTGCGGCCCCCAGACCTCTTTGAGAATCTGACGGTGGGTGAGCACCCTGCCCGCGTGCTGCACGAGCAGGCGCAGCAGCGCATATTCCGTGGGCGTCAGCTTCAGCACTTCGCCTTTGCGCGTCACCTGCCGGTGCGCCAGGTCGATCTGCACGTCGCCAAAGGTGTAGACCGGTTCGCTGGCGGCCGGCTGCGCGTGGCGCAATGCGACGCGCAGCCGCGCCAGCAGCTCGACCGTGCTGAAGGGCTTGGTCAGGTAATCGTCGGCGCCGGCATCCAGCGCGCTCACCTTGTCCAGGTCGCCGGCGCGCACGGAAAGCATGATCACCGGCGTGTTCGACCACTCGCGCAGCCGGCGCAGCACCTCCACACCCACCATGTCGGGCAGGTTCATGTCCAGGATGATCACGTCCGGGCGGTGGAGCGTGGCTTCCGCCAGCGCGGCCGCGCCGCAGTCCGCCTCGTAGACGCGATAGTTGTTGGCTTCCAGGCTGATGCGCAGGAAACGCCGGATCTGGGGTTCGTCGTCGACAATCAGGACATACGGCCCGTCGTTCAAAGTGGAGCCTCCTTCACGGGCGGCGGTGCGGCGCTCTGCGGCAGCCGGACGGTGAAGAGGGCGCCGCCCTCGGGACGGTTCTGCGCGGTGAGCGTGCCGCCGTGGGCCTCGACCAGCCCCCGGCAGATCGACAGCCCCAGCCCGGTGCCGCCCACCGCCGTGCCCGGCACGCGATAGAACTTGTCGAAGACCCGTTCCAGCGCGTTGGGCGGGATGCCGGGGCCGTGGTCGGCGAGGTCGATGCGGATCCAGCCCTCCTCAGTGCGCACGTCGATCGCCAGCGGCGAACCGGCGGGCGTGTAGGCGCAGGCGTTGTCGACCAGGTTGACGATCACCTGTTCCATAAGGACAAAATCCAGCTTGACCAGCGGCGCGTCGGGCGCGACTGTCACCCGCACGGCGCGGTCGCCGAGGGCGTTGCGCGGCGACGAGAGCGCCACGCCGATCACATCGCCCACGTCGCACCACTCCAGCTTGAGCTGCAGCCGCCCCGCATCGAGGCGCGACATGTCGAGCAGATTCTCCACCAGCCGGTTGAGCCGGTCCGCCGCGGTCTGGATCTCGCCGGTGAGTTCGCTGCGCGCCTGCTCGTGCAGCGCGGTGTTGGGGTCGAGGAGGCTGCTGGCGGCCCCGGCAATCGTGGCGATGGGCGTGCGCAGCTCGTGGGAGATAGAGTTGAGCAGTGTCGTGTAGAGCCGCTCGGACTCGCGCAGCATCTCCGCTTCCTCGGCGGCCTCGTCGAGCAGCTCGCGCTCGATCACCAGCGCCACCTGGCTGGTGAACATCTCCAGCAGCACCTCCTGGTCGAAGGAGAGCCGTCCGGGCTGCTGCGGGCGGATGCCGACCACGCCGACAGTGCGGTTCGCCGTCGACAGCGGGCGAAATTGCGCTGTCGCCTCCGGCAAGGTGGCGGTGAAGCGTCCGGCCGGCTGGTTGTTGTCGAAAACCCAGACCGCCACCGCCAGTTCCCGCGCGTCGATGGGCAGCGTGCTCGCCGGGTGCGGCGTGTGCGCCAGCTTGCCGTCGCGCGTCAGCAGGATGGCCACGGCCGCGTCGAAGGCGCGACCGATCTGCTCGACCGCCGTGCGCAGCACGTCATCCATATCCACCGCAGTGGCCGTCTCGTGCGCCAGTGCGTAGAGCGCGGTCGTCCGGTCGGCGTTGTGCTGCGCCTGCCGCTCCCGCGTGCGCAGGCGGGCGGTGAGCGTGCCGGCGAAGAGCGCGATCACAAAATAGAGCAGAAAGAGGATGATGTCCTCGAGCGCCGCGATCTCGAAGGTGAAGCGCGGCTGCATGAAGAGATAATTCCAGGAGACGGCGCTGGCCAGCGCGGCCAGCAGCGCGGGGCCGCGCCCCAGATAGACGGCGATCAGCAGCACGGCCAGCAACTCGATCAGCCCGACAGCCTGGTAGGAGATCCACGGCCACAGAGAATGGGCGGCGAGCAGCCCCGCGGTGATCGCCGCGACCGCCGCTAGCGCCCAGGCGTAGTCGCGCCAGGTGGACTGCGGCTGAAAGGGTGCAACGAGTGGCGGGCGCACCGGCGCGCGCTCCCCGCGCTGGCCGGACACGACATAGATGTCGATGTCGCTGCCGGCGCGGATCAGCCGAACCACCAGTGAG
>JAPKMV010000124.1 GCA_026645635.1 Caldilineaceae bacterium | reverse complement strand
CCTCGGCTATCCCAGCAAGCAGGCGGAAATCGACGTGCTGAACCGGCAGAGCGACCACCACCCAATCCAGGATGTGCAGCAGGTGGTGGGCGTCAGCGAATTGGTGCAGGCGCAGCGGGCGATCCGCACGATTTATGTGGATGAACTGGTCAAAAGCTATATCGTCGATCTGGTGACCGCCACACGCGACCATCCGGACGTCTACCTGGGCGCCAGCCCGCGCGGCAGCCTGGCGCTCTTCAACGCGGCGCGCGCGTGGGCCGCAATGAACGCTCGCGACTTCGTGCTGCCGGACGATGTCAAATACCTCGCCGAAGCCACACTGGCGCACCGGCTCATCGTCAGCCCCTCGGCGCGCATCAAGAACGTGACCGCGCGCCAGGTCGTGGATGATGCGCTGCGCCACACTGCGGTGCCCGGTGCCCGCGCGCGCGTCCGGTAGCGTGGCCGGCGGGGGTGATCCATCGCCGATCACCCTGCATCCATGACCTTATGAACTCTCGGCTGATCTTTCTGCTCATTGCACTGGTCGCGGCCTGGGCGCTGGCGCTCAACACCGGGCGCGACATCGTCTTCAGCCTCGCCTACCTGCTGACGGCGACGCTGGCCCTGAGCCTGCTCTGGGCGTGGAACAATGTGCGGCAGTTGGCAATTCGCCGCACATCGCCCACGCGGCGCAGCCAGGTTGGCCAATATGCCGAAGAATCGTTCGAAGTCGTCAACCAGAGTCACTGGCCGAAGTTGTGGGTCGAACTGCGCGACGACTCGACGCTGCCCTGGCATCGCGCCAGCCGCGTCGTCAGCTCGCTGCGCCGCGGCCACACGCAGCGTTGGGTGGTGCGCACGCTCTGCACCCAGCGCGGCCGCTTTCGCCTCGGCCCATTGACGCTGCTCAGCGGCGACCCGTTGGGCATCTTCCACACGCAGCAGGCGCTGAGCGCCAGCAACCACATCATCGTCTATCCGCTCACCCTGGAAATCACCTCTTTCGAGCCGTCGGTCTCGGAGCTTTCCGGCGGCGAGGCGCGCCACCGCCGCACCTACCAGATCACCACCAACGTGGCCGGCGTGCGCGAATATGCGCCGGGCGACAGCTTCAACCGCATCCACTGGCCGACCACGGCGCGGGCGCGGCGGCTGATGGTCAAGGAATTTGAACTGGACCCGACCGCCGATATCTGGATCTATTTGGACCTGGCTGTGGCTGCCGCGGCTGCGCTGCCCTGGTCGCCGCCGGAGCCGGAGCCGTCGATCTTCGGCGGCGGGCGGCGTCATTTGCAGATCGGGCTGCCGCCCACCACGACGGAGTATGGCGTCACCGCGGCGGCCAGCCTGGCACGCTACTTCCTGGCGCGCAACCGCGCCGTCGGCATGAACAGCCGCGGCCGCACGCGCGAGTTCGTCCAATCCGACCGCGGCGAACGCCAGCTCAACAAGTTCTTGGAGGCGTTGGCGGTCGTCGAGGGCGTCGGCGATCTGCGTTTTGCCGACCTGGTGGCGACCGACGGCGTGCGGCTCAACCGCAACGACACGCTGTTGGCGATCAGCCCGGACCCCAGCCGCGATTGGGCGCTTGCCTTGCAGATGCTCCAGCGCCGCGGGGTCAACAGCATCGCCGTGGTCATCGACGGCGCCAGCTTTGGCGCCCCGCGCGACTATACAGCCCTGTTTGGCGAATTGAGCGGTGCGGGCATCGCCACCTACCGCATCCGGCGCAACGACCCCATCGACCAGGTGCTGAGTCAGGCGCCGATGATCCAGGGCAGACGGTAGAACGCGGAATATGGCCAAGGTGGCGACAGGCGGCAGTTCCAGCGGGCGGGCGGCGCACTTCGGCGCGATCGACGTCGCGCTGCTGGCAATGACGGTGATTTGGGGGCTGAATGCGGTGGTGGTCAAGGCGATCTTCGTGCAGATGCCGCCGCAGGTCTTCATGGCGGTGCGCTTTGCTCTGGCCGGCGCGCTGCTGTTGATCGTCGCCTACAGCGTGGAGCGCAGCCTGGCCATCCGCCGCCGCGACTTGCTGCTGCTGGTGGCCGCGGCGATGGTGGGGACAGGCTTCTACCAGCCGATCTTTCTGTATGGACTCTCGCTCACTTCCGCCTCCAACGCCGTGCTGATCATTGCCATCTCGCCGGTCTTCGTGGCGCTGATCAACCGCATGCTGGGCCGCGAGATGCTAACCCCGCGGGCGTGGGGAGGCATCGGGCTGGCGTTGGCCGGCGTGGTGCTCATCGTCGAAGGCAGCGCGGCCGGTCTGCATTTTGACCTCCAGGGGCTGCAGGGCGATGCGCTGGTGCTGCTGAGCACGTTTTTGTGGGCGCTGTACGCCGTCGTTGGGGCGCCCCTCGTGCACGTCTATACGCCGCTGCGCGTGACGGCGCTGACGACGGCGATCGGCGCGCTGCCGCTGATGTTGTTGGGGGCGCCGGCGGTGTACGCGATGGACTGGACGCAAGTGAATGGCTGGGGCTGGGCCGGCCTGATCTATTCGGCCGTCTTTGCCATCGTCGTGGCCTACGTGATCTGGAACATGGGTGTGCAGCGCATCGGTGGGGCGCGCACTGCCCTCTACGCCAACCTGATTCCCGTCGTGGGCGCGGTGGCCGCGGCCATCTTTCTGAACGAGCCGCTGACCGTGCTCAAGGTGACTGGGGCGGCGATCATCTTTGCCGGCCTGCATCTGGCGCGTACGGCCCGGACAAGGTGAGGGGGTGAGAGGGTGAGAGGGTGAGAGGGTGAGAGGGTGAGAGGGAGTTTTCACCCTCTCACCTCATCACCTCATCACTGTCTGGAACAAAGATGGCACAGATTCAACTCCTCCTCGTGGCCGATGACCCGCTGGCGCGGGCGGGGCTGGGTGCGCTCCTGGCCGGGCAACCAACGGTGACAGTGGCCGGCCAAACCGACAGTGGCGACCTGGCTGCCGCGCTGCGTGCTTTTCTGCCTGATGTGGTCGTTTGGGATTTGGGCTGGGAGCCGGCGCGGCTGCTCGACGCGCTGAGTGGTTTTGCCGACGGGTACGAGACGCCGGTGGTGGCGCTGCTGGCCACGCCATCCGCGGCGGGCGCTGTCCGCGCGGCGGGTGCGCGCGGGCTGCTGGCGCGCGACGTAGACGGCGCGCAGATCGCCGCGGCAGTGGGCGCCGTCGCACAGGGGTTGCTGGTCTTCGGCGAGAGCCTGGTTGCGCTGCCCGACACGACGGCGGACGCCGCAGCGCTGGTCGAGCCGCTTTCGGCGCGTGAACTCGATGTGCTGCGGCGCATGGCGGAGGGGCTGTCGAACAAGCAGATCGCCCGTGACCTGGCGATCTCCGAGCACACGGTGAAGTTTCACGTCAACGCGGTGCTGGGCAAGCTGGGCGCGCAGAGCCGCACCGAGGCCGTGGTGCGGGCGATGCGCGCGGGGTTGATTTTGTTGTAGTGAGATTGCCAGAGCGTCACCATTGATTTATCCTTGCAATAAGGATAAATTTGGCGTAAATTATCCTTTATGAACGGACAATTTGCGGTAACGGTGCAACAAAAGATCGCCGATGGGTTGGCGGCGACGCCACCCGCACTGACGCCGCGCACGGTTTACGTGCCCGCCCTTGGCGGCAAGGCGCTGGCCGTGATCGGGATGCGGCGGGCAGGCAAGACCTATTTCCTGTGGCAGTGTCTGCGCGAACGCATGGCGGCCGGTGCACCGCGGGCAGCGCTGCTCTACTTCAACTTCGAGGACGAACGGCTGGCCGGCATGCAGGCGAGCGATTTGCAGTTGCTGCCAGAAACCTATTACCGCCTGCACCCGGAATGGCGCGACCGGCGCCGGGTGACCTTCTTCTTGGATGAGATTCAGAATGTTCCGGGGTGGGAAAGCTTCGTGCGCCGTCTGCTCGATAGCGAAGCGATCGACCTGTTCATCTCCGGTTCGTCCGCCCGCCTGCTCAGCCGGGAAGTCGCGACCAGCCTGCGCGGGCGCGGCATGGAGGTGCTGGTGCATCCCTTCAGCTGGCGTGAGGCGCTGCGTCATGCGGGCGCAGAACCGGACCGGGCGCTGGCGATGCTGCCCAAGGCTGCGCGTTCGCTGCTCGACAAGGCGCTGCACGACTATCTGCGGCTTGGTGGTTTTCCCGAAGCACAGGGCGCGAACGACCGCGACCGCGCCAGCCTGCTGCGCGGCTATGTGGATATTGCGCTGCTGCGCGACGTCGTGGAACGCCACCAGGTGACCAACATCACGGCGCTGCGCTGGCTGCTGCGCCATCTGCTGAGCACTCCGGCGGCGCCTTTCAGTGTCCAGAAGTTCTATGATGCGCTGCGCTCGCAGGGCATTCCCGTGGGCAAGGACACCATACACGCCTACCTCAGCCACCTGGAGGATGCCTTCCTGGTGCGAACAGTCAGCCTCTACACGGCCTCCGAACGCCAGCGTATGGTCAACCCGCGCAAAGCCTATCCGGTGGACCCCGGCTTGATCCCCGTCTTCGAACGCAGCGGGCGCGCCAACCTGGGGCAGGCGTTGGAAACGGCCGTGGTCATCGAACTGGAGCGCCGTGGGGCGACCGTGCACTATGTCCGTACGCCAGCCGGCTATGAAGTGGATTTCTATGCCCAACTGCCCGACGGGTCCGCCTGGCTGCTGCAAGTGTGTGCTGACGCAGACGAGCCATCGACCCTGGTGCGGGAGGTGCGGGCGTTGGCAGAGGCAGCGGCGCTCTATCCGGCGGCGACGCCGCTGCTGCTGACCCTGGCGCCGCTGCCGCCGGCTGCCACCTTGCCACCCGCCGTATACTGGCAGCCGGCCGCGGCCTGGCTGTTGGGCGACACGCTGGAGGAGCATTCATGACTTACCCTGTCAAGTCCCACGTAAGCTGACGCGCCGTAACGCAGGCGTTCTGGGCGTACTGCTACAACGGAGCTAATTTTGCCGCAGAATAGGCCGTGCGGGGATGCACTGCTGTCGCCTATCGCCCTACCGCCCCAGCGGGTTGCTGCAAGCGCCGCGCCGCCGCCCACAGCCCGAGCAAGAGCAGTGCCAGTGCTGTCCCCCCTGCAAGCCACAACCCAATGCGCACACTGTCGGGCCGATAGACCAGGTCGAAGGCGACCTGGCCGGCAGGCACGGGCACGCCCACCAGCGTAAGATCGGCGCGCACCGGCGTCAGGTAGGGCAGGTTCGCCGGCCGCCAGACGCCGGCGGGGCAGGGCGCAGCATCGGCGCCGCAAGTTGCGCCCTCCACCTGCCAGCCTGGCATCCAGTTTTCGGCAACCAGCAGCAGACCGCCCGTCTCACTTGCCACGCTGACGCGCAGGTGAGCCGGCGCGATCTGCGCCAGCGTCACTGCGCCGGTGCTTCCTTCACCGCGGACTTCTTCATTGTTCTCCCCGGGCAGCAGCGCGATCCGCTCCAGGTCGAACGCGTGGTTGGCCAGGAGCTGCGCCGCCGCTGTGTCGTCGGCCGTGCGCACCTGCCCCAACAGCCAGGCCCGCGGGTTCGGCTTGGCCAGCCGATGCAGATAGGTGGTGTCGGTCGCCTGGGGAAATTCTGCCAGCAGCGTGCTTGGCGCGAACAACTCGCGGCGCCAGGTCAGCACATGATCGACGCCGGTCAGCCGCCACATGCGGTCGAGGGGAAAGGCGTCGAAGAGCAAAGCATAGCGCGCCAGGCGCAGCGGGCTGGCGCCCCACACGTCTTCGATGGACGCGCTCATGCCGTAATCCTCGTAGACGCGAAACTCGTTATAGACGCGCCCCGGGCTGCCCAGATTGGATGTCTCTGCCACGGCAGCTTGCAGTGCTGCTACTTCCGGCGGCGGCAGCGTCTTGCGCACGGGATCAAAGTCGCTGAGGTTCGTCCCAAAGTTGACGACAAAGAGGTTGCCGATCACCAGCGCGGCCAGCAGCGCACTGCGCCGGTTGCTCCAGCCCGGCCAGCGCAGCAGCATGGCGAAGCCGGTCGCCAGTGCAATCGTCGCCGCGGCCAGCAGCAGGTAGCGCCACTCGCCCATCGTCGTGTGCCCCGGCAGTTGCCAGAGCAGCCCAAACGCATAGACGCCGCCGATGATTGCGCCGGCGTACACCGTTGCAATCCGGGCGCGAGTGCGCTGGCGCAGAATCGGCGCCAACGCCGCACCATAGCCGGCCAGCACGCTCAACGCGAAGGCCACCAGGTAGGCGGCGCGTTCCTGGCCACGGAACAAGTTCCAACCGGGTGCGACCCGGTACAGCAGCGGATAGAGCGGGCCATTGTCGCCATAGGAAGCCAGCAGGGCGAACAGCGTGACGCCGCAGAAGAACCAGATGCCGCCGTGCGCGACTCCGTCCTGGGCGCCGGCGGCCGCGCGCTGCCCAAAGATCGCCACCATCGCCAGCCCCAGCGCGGCCACCCCCACGTAGAGCGGCGAGTAAAACGTCAGCACGCCGGGCAGGATCAACTGCCAGGTGTCTTGCAGCGGAAAGCCGCCGCTGACGAAGGCGTAGGCGGTGTCGGCGCGCACGCTCAGCCCGACATACTCCAGGCTTGGCAGCCACTGCATGGCGGTCAGACCCAACGCCACCACACCGGCGAGCAGCATTCCCGCGCCGGTGAACAATCCCCACGCCGCGATGTGCATTGCGGTCTGCTGCGCCCGGCGCCCGGCCCCAACCAACAGGAAGATCAGCCACGCGCCGGCCGCATAGACCGCAAAGAGAAAGGTCTGCGGGTGCCCCGCCAGCCACATCACCGCGGCCGTCACTCCTGCGGCGATCCACCAGCCCCAGCGGCCCGGCCGCGCCGAGGCGTGAAAGAGTGTCCAGAGCAGCAGCGGCAGCCAGACTGCTGTGCGCAGCACCGCCAGTTGCACCGGCGGATAGCCGGTCAAATAGCCGGAGAAGACCGCGCCCGCCAGGAACGCCGCGCCGCGGTTGCCGGTCAGATCACGCACCAGCAAATAGGTGAAGAAGCCGGCGAGGACGATGTGCAGCACCGCTTCGACCTGCAAGAAGTAGAGGCGGGCGCCGGCCTCCGTCGCCCAGAGCGTGACCAGCAGCAGGAGATCGCCGACAGGATAGAAAACCGCGGCCTGCACGTCGGCAAGGAACGGGTGGCCGGCATAGGTGTAGGGGTTCCATATAGGCAGCCGCCCTGCCAGCGCCTCCCGCTGGAGGAACTGGCTGAAAGGCAGAAAGTGATGGGTGAAGTCGCCGTCGGGAAAGGTGCGCAGACCGAGCAGGATCGGCAGGTGGAAGAGCGCGGCCAGCCCCGCGTACATGAGCAGGGCGCGCCGCCATCCTGGGTGCAGCCAGCCGCGCCATTGCGTCCGGCCGCCCCTCGCCCCTCGCCCCTCGCCCCTGGCCCCTGGCGGCTTGCTCACGGCGCAGCTACTCCGCTTCGGCCTGACTGCCGACGACGCGCATCGTGCCCAGCTCGATCCAGTCCGGCCCGTCGATGGTGATCAGGCGTGCACCGGCATCGTCTGGGTTGGAGAGGCCGGCGATGAGGCGGTATTCGCCCTGGGGTGTATTGGCCGGGACCAGCAGCCCGGCGCGTTCGACCAGGTTCTGCTGTGCAGGCAGCGCGCTAAAGACCTGGTAGTTGTCGTCCGGCCCTGTGTCCAACAGCGCCAGGGGGATGTTCTGGTCGCTGAGCAACTGAACGAACCAGCGCAAGTTCTGATCGGTCGGCGCTTCCAGCCGATAGGTGATCTCGATGGGGATCGGCTTGCCGGCAGGCGCCACCGACGGCGCGCGGGCGCTGACGATCGTCACCTGTTCGGCGCGGCGCCCCAGGAGCGCCTTGTTGATCGGCTGCTCGGTGACGTTGGTCAGGCGCAGCGGTGTGGCATATTGCACCAACCGGAACGTGTCATACCAGTCGTCGGTCGCCTTGAATGCGTTGTTCGCCAGCCACTGTTCGACCGTGTTGTCCGGGTCGCTGGCCTGCACCCCGAAGGTGATAAAGAAGATGCGGTCGTTCTCGGCGCCAACCTGGCGCAGCACCTGCTCCGCCTCAGGATAGCGCAGACTGTTGGGGGCGTAGCCGTACACCGGCAGCGGCGTCGCACATTCGGACGGCATCCAGTTCATGGGAATCTGGTAGCCGGCCGCTGCCACGTTGACCATGGCATCCGCGCCGGAGGCAATGGCGCAAAGATCGCGCAGCGCAGCGCGATACCCAGATTCCGGGTTGCCGTAATGGGGATCATGGCTGGTTTCACCCAGCCACGCGCCGATCACCAGGAGCGGCAGCAAGGCGACCAGGACGACCATCGGCCAACTGGCGTGGTAATCGGCCAGATTGTCTTCGGTGTAGATCC
>JAPKMV010000123.1 GCA_026645635.1 Caldilineaceae bacterium | reverse complement strand
GCAGCGGGCGATGACTGTGCAAGGCAAGCAGCGGGCCGGCGGGGGAGAATAGTCTCCCTACTCCCGCCGGCTCGGATTCTCCAGCCGCACCGCCGACACCTTGTACTCCGGGATCTTCGCTAACGGGTCCAGCCCGAAGTCGTGGGTGAGGAGGTTGGCCGGCGCCTCCTTCCAGTGAAAGGACAGGAAGACCACGCCCGGCTGCACCCGGTCGCTGAAGCGCGCCTGGGTGCGCACCTGGCCGCGGCGGCTGTGGATCACCACCGGGCCGCCGTCGCGCAGGTTGATCGCCGCGGCGTCCGCCGGGTTCACCTCCACGTAGCCGCGCGGCTCGCGCCAGTCCAGCCCCACGCTGCGCCGGCTCATGGTGCCGGTATGGTAGTGGTAGAGCACGCGCCCGGTGCTCAGGATCAGCGGGAACTCCGGGTCGGGTTGTTCCGCCGGCAGGTTGGCCTGCACCGCGTGGAACTTGCCCAGGCCGCGGCTGAAGCGCTCCGTGTGCAGGATCGGCGTGCCGGGGTGCTCCGGCGAAGGGCAGGGCCAGACCAGCCCGCCGTCACCCAGGCGGTGATGCAGGATGCCGGCGTAGATCGGCGTCACCGCGGCGGCTTCCGTCGCGATCTCGGCGGTGCTGCGGAAGCGCCAGCGCACCTGCCCAGCCGGGCGGCCCAGCGCCGCGTCCAGCCGCTCGCCGATGGCGCCGGTGATCTGCCAGTCGGGCAGCGCCTCGCCTGGGGGCGGTACGATGGGATGCAGATGTTGTACGCGGCGCTCGGTGTTGGTGAAGGTGCCGTCCTTCTCCAGCGACGCGGCCGCGGGCAGCACCACGTGAGCCAACTGCGCCGACTCGCTCAGGAAGATGTCCTGGACGACCAGGAAGTCGAGCGCGCGCAGCCCTTCCTCCACGTGGGTGATGTTCGGGTCGGAGAGCATCGGGTTTTCGCCCATGATGTACATGGCGCGCAGGTGTTTCTCCACCGCGGCGTGCATCATTTCCACTACCGTCAGCCCGTTGTGGGGCGGCAGGTCGTCCAGGCCCCAGCCCGCGGCGACGGCCTGGCGTTTGGCCGCGTCGGTCACCGGCTGATAGCCGGGCAACACATTGGGCAGCGCGCCCAGGTCGCACGCGCCCTGCACGTTGGACTGCCCGCGCAGCGGGTTGATGCCCGTGGCGTGCTTGCCGATCTGCCCCGTGAGCAGCGCCAGGTTCGCCAGCGACAGCACGAGATCCGTGCCGTTCGTGCGCTGGGTGATGCCCATGGCGTAGAGGATGCAGGCGGGGCCGCGAGAGATTGAGTGATTGTGAGATTGCGAGATTGTGAGATTGCGAGATTGCGCTGAAGGGTCAATCTCCAATCTCCAATCTCCAATCTCATTTGCCTTCTGCCCCAACGCATACACCCGCGCCGCCAATTCGATCTTCTCCGCCGGCACGCCGGAGTGGAGCGCGGCGACTTCGGGCGTGTAGACTTCCAGGCTGGCCACGTAGTCGGCGAAGCCTTCGGTGCGCGCGGCGATGAACGCGGCGTCGCCCCAGCCCTCGCGCTGGATGACGTGGGCCATGGCCAGGAAGACGTAGATGTCGGTGCCGGGCATGGGCTGGAGCCAGAGCGTGGCGTGGTCGACCAGGGGCACGCGGCGCGGGTCGATGATGACCAGGGACGCGCCTTTCTTCACCGCGCGCACCACCTCGTAGCTGATGACCGGGTGCGACTCGGCGGTGTTGGAGCCGGTGATCAGGACGCAGTGTGCGTCGCGGATGCCCTGGATGCTGTTGGTCATGGCGCCGCTGCCAAAGGCCATGCCCAGCCCGGTGACCGTGCTGGCGTGGCAGAGGCGGGCGCAGTGGTCCACGTTGTTGGTGCCGATGCCGGCGCGGAAGAGCTTCTGGAAGAGGTAGTTCTCCTCGTTGGTGCAGCGCGCTGAGGAGAGACCCGCCACCGCGTCGCCGCCGTGTGCGCTGACCACCTTCGCCAGTTCATCCGCCACGATCTGCAGCGCCTGTTCCCAGGAAACGGGGACGAAATACTCTTCCGGCTTGCGCGCCTTGAGCGGGCTGGTCGCGGGCAGCGTCCATGGCTCGGCGGTGATGCCCAGCTTGTAAGCCAGGTCGCGGCGCACCAGGGGCTGCGTGAGGCGGTCGGGGCTGCTGACGAAATCCCAGCCGGAGCGCCCCTTGACGCAGAGAAACTCGCCGTTGGCCGGCGCTTCGGGATAGCCGCGGGCGTAGACGATCTCGTGGCCCTTGACCATGTATTCGATGCCGCAGCCCACGCCGCAGTAGCCGCAGATCGTGCGTTTGCGCTGGAACTCCCATTCGCGGCCCCGGCCATGCTGCGTCTTGGGCACCAGCGCCGCAGTGGGGCAGACTTGCACGCAGCTCCCGCAGAAGACGCACGACGAGTCGAGCATGATGCCGTCGAAGGGCGTGGCGATGTGGCTGTCGAAGCCGCGGCCCGCGTAGTCGATGGCGTTGCGCCCCACCACCTCGTCGCAGACCCGCGTGCAGCGTCCGCAGAGGATGCAGTACTGGTGGTCGCGCACGAAGAAGGGGTTGTCGTCCTGGAAGAGCGTGCGCGACACCTCGAAGTCGTAACTCGTCTGGCCGATGCCGTATTCGTAGGCGTAGTGCTGCAACTCACAGGCGCCGTTCTTGTCACAGGTGGCGCAGTTGAGCGGATGCTCGGAGACGAAGAGGTCGATCAGGTCGCGGCGGATCGTCGTCAGTTGTTCGCTCTGCGTCTGGATCACCATGCCCTCGGCGCAGGCCAGGCCGCAGCTTGGCGCGGGGTTGGGCCGCCCCTCGATCTCCACCAGGCAGAGGCGGCAGCCCCCCGACGGCGAGAGCGCCGGGTGATAGCAGAGCCGCGGGATGTCGATGCCGTGGGCCAGCGCCGTCTCCAGCACCGTCGCCCCCGGCTTGAAATGCACGGCGCGCCCGTCGATTGTCAGCGTATTCATCGTCTACTCTCTCCTTGCGAGATCGGAATAGACCGCGGATTTGACGGATTTGGCGGATTTTCGCGGATTTCTGTTTTATCCGCGAAAATCCGCCAAATCCGCCTCATCCGCGGTCTATTGTATTGCCATTGAACGTACAACTCCCCGCCGGACAGACATGCTCCTCCACGTGCGCCCTGTACTCGTGGCCGAAGTAGCGCATGGTCGTCAGCACCGGGTTGGGCGCGGTCTGGCCCAGGCCGCAGAGCGACGCCTTGTGGATGGTGTTGCACAGCCCCGCCAACTTGTCGACGTCGGCCTGCGTCGCCCGCCCCTGGGTGATGGCGGTGAGCGTGTTGAGCAGCTTGCGCGTGCCGACGCGGCAGGGGATGCACTTGCCGCACGACTCATCCTGGGTGAAGGTGAGGAAGTAGCGGGCGATGTCCACCATGCAGGTCGTCTCGTCCGCCACGATCATGCCTCCCGACCCCATGATGGCGCCGGTGGCGCGCAGGTCCTCGTAGTCGATGCGCGTGTCGAGCAGTTCCGCGGGGATGCAGCCGCCCGACGGGCCGCCGAGCTGCACGGCCTTGAACGCCTTGCCGTCGCGGCAGCCGCCGCCAATGTCGTAGATCATCTCGCGCAGGGTCAGCCCGATGGGAATTTCCACCAGCCCGGAGTTCTGGATTGCGCCGGCCAGGGCAAAGGCTTTGGTGCCTCCGCTGCGCGCCGTGCCCATGCCGCTGTACCAGCCCGGCCCGTTGAGCAGGATGCTGGGGACGCTGGCGTAGGTCTCCACGTTGTTGATGTTGGTGGGAGCGCCCCACAGCCCGTGCTCCGACGGATAGGGCGGGCGCATGGTCGGCATGCCGCGGAAGCCTTCGATGGAGCGCATGAGCGCGGTCTCTTCGCCGCAGACAAAGGCGCCCGCGCCTTCCTTGATTACGAAGTCGAAATCCAGGCCGCTGCCGAGGATGTTCTGGCCGATGACGCCGTAGCGCCGCCCCTGGTCGATGGCCTCATGCAGCGCCTTCACCGCCAGCGGGTATTCGGCGCGGATGTAGATGTAGCCGCGGCTGGCGCCGATGGCGTGCGCGGCGATCAACATGCCTTCGAGCAGGCGATGCGGATCGCCCTCGATCATCGTGCGGTCCATGAACGCTCCGGGGTCGCCTTCGTCCGCGTTGCAGATCAGGAACTTGCGCGCGCCGGGCTGCCTGTGTCCGATCTCCCACTTCACGCCGGTGGGGAAGCCTGCGCCGCCGCGTCCGCGCAGCCGCGCATCCTTGACGGCCTGGATCACCTGCCCCGGCGTCATCGTCAGCGCCTGGCGCAGCGCCTGGTAGCCGTCATGGGCAAGATAGTCGTCGAGCGAGTGCGGGTCGATCACACCGCAAAGCTGCGTCGTCACCTTCACCTGTTTGCCCAGGAAGGGGTAGTCGCGGCGGTCGGCGTGCCGGCTCACCAGCCAGTCGCTGGCGGGGCTGGGCGTTGCGGCGCCGAAATGCAGGTCCAGCAGCGCGTTCACCTCAGCCGGCGTCACCGGCCCGTAGAGAATGGATGCACCGTTTTGTGCGACTTCCACCAACGGCTCGCGGTGGCAGGCGCCGACGCAGCCGGTGGCTTGCAGGGTGACGGGCAGCCCGCGGCTGTGGATGGCCGCGGCCAGCGCCCGGTAGGTGGCCTGCGCGCCCGCGGCCAGCCCGCAGGTGGACATGCCCACACGGATGACAGTCTTCATGCGTCCTCCCCCTCCTCGCCCAGATGCTCCAGCGCCGCCCACGCCTTGTCCGCCGTCATGCGCCCCAGCGTCTCCTCGTTGACCACCACCACCGGGGCCAGGCTGCACGCGCCCATGCAGGCGACCACTTGCAGGGTGAAGCGGTTGTCCGGCGTGGTTTCGTCCACGCCGACGCCCAGGTGGTCGCTCAGCGCGTGGAGAATCTCGTCCGAGTGGTTGACGTGGCAGGCGGTGCCGCGGCAGACGCGCACCTGGTACTTGCCCGGCGGCGCGAAGCGGAAAAGGTTATAGAAGGTGGCGACGCCGAAGACGCGCGCCAGGGGAAAGCCGAGTTCGCGCGCCACATATTGCAGATGGTTCTTGCCCAGGTAGCCATAGTGGCGCTGAATCTCCTCCAGCGCGGTGATCAGCGCGTCCGGCTCGCCGCGGTGGGGCGCCAGGATCGCGGCCAGTTCCGGCGGTGGTGGCTCCGCCAGCGGGTCGCCGCGATAGACATGTTTGGGTGGCAAGGTCCCGTTTTTTGACGCCATTGTCACGTTCCTTTGCTGGCTGGGGAGGACAAATATGCGTTCCAGCATAGCGCATCTGCGCCTGAAAAGATAGGGTCAAATACACTGGATCGCGCGGTACATCGAGGCGATAGACCGCGGGTTAGGCGGATGCGGCGGATTCTCGCGGATTCTCTTGTAATCCGCGCACATCCGCCTAATCCGTCTAATCCGCGGTCTATCATTGTTTTCTTCACAGCGACCTTGCGCCACTTGCACGGATTCGCCAGGTGTGGTACATTTTTCGGCGTAGCGAGCTAGACTTCGCAACTGCGGATGACGGCGACGCACCATTCGAGCGTGTTGTGGCGAAAGTGGGTAACCCCCACTTTTGTTGTTGTAAGGGGATTGCACGGTTTTCCGACGCAGTTGTTGGGAGTGGCGAAAGGGACTATGTCGAAAGCACTAATTGCCGGCATCAATCAGGTGGCCATCGACAAAGGGCTTGACCGCGAGGTCATCTTTGAGGCGATTGAGGCAGCACTGGTTTCGGCCTATAAACGCAATTTTGGCCCGGTGGCCAATGTCACCGCTGAGGTGGATCGCTACACTGGCGAAATGCGCGTGCTTACCGAGCGTGAAGTGGTTGACGATGTGATCAGCGAACGCACCGAGATCACGGAGAAGGATGCACGGCGCTATGTGCCCACCGCCCAAGTGGGCGACGTGGTGCGCGTGCCCGACACGCCCGAGCAGTTTGGCCGCATCGCCGCCCAGACGGCCAAACAGGTGATCTTGCAGCGCATCCGCGAGGCGGAGCGCGACACCGTTTACGAAAACTTCGCCCACAAGGTCGGCGAGGTGATCACCGCACAGGTGCGCAGCACCGACACGCTGTCCGGCGCAGTGACACTGCTGTTGGACGACAAGCACGAATGCTTGATGATGAAGGAAGATCAGATCCCCACGGAGAAGCTGCGCCGCGGCGATTTTGTCAAGGTCTTCGTGGTCGATGTGCACAAGAGCACCCGCGGCCCCGTGATCCGCATCAGCCGCACCCATCGCCCGCGAGCCGGGCGCGCGCAGCAAAGCCGCCGTGATCGCCACGGTGCCCGGCGTGGATCCGGTGGGTAGCTGCGTCGGTATGCGCGGCCTGCGCATCCAGAACATCGTCAACGAGCTGGCCGGCGAAAAGATCGACGTGATCGAGTGGGACACCGATGTCGCCACCTATATTTCCAACGCGCTCAGCCCGGCCAAGGTGCAGAGCGTGCTGCTGGACGACACCAGCGCGATCAAGACGGCGACGGTGGTTGTGCCGGATCGCCAGTTGAGTCTGGCCATTGGCAAGGAAGGGCAGAACGCCCGGCTGGCGGCCAAGCTCACCGGCTGGCGCATCGATATCAAGAGCGAGTCCGAAGCACGCATGGAAGGCATCGACGAGTTGATCGCCGACCGCGCGCAGCAAGCCGCCATCAAGGCGACAGAGGATCTGCTGGCCAAGGCCGAACGCATCCTGCGCCAGGATGGCGACGTGGCCGACACCCGGCTCTGGCAGGCGGCGCAGTCGCTGCGCGAGCCGACGCAGGAAGGCCCGGAGATGCTGCCGGCGGACTTCAAGCCGCTGGAAGAACTGATCCAGGGCATCGAAGACAAGCCGGCGCGCCGCACCATCGGCGATACGCCGTTCGAGTTGGAAGAACTGACTGCCGGCCTGACCGAGGAGCGCCCGTGGCCCGGCGTCGGCGAAAAGGCCGAAGGCGTCTTCACCGAAAGCCCCTACGCCGAGGGTGAGGCGTTGGCTGCCGGCGATGAGCTGCCGCAGATGATCACGGCGGACATGCTGCGCGCACGGCGCGCCAAGCGCACCGAGATGTCGCTCGACGATATCGACGTGCCCGCGGAACTGCTGGCCGGGTACGATGTCGAGGTCGTTGCGGAGGATTGGGCTGACGACGCCGAGCGCAACAAGGCTGCCAAGGCCAAGGGCAAGGCCAAGGGCAAAGCCCAGCCGGCGAAGCCGGGCAAGTCCGACAAGAAGAAGCCCAAGAACAAGTGGGAGGAAGACGACGCCTTTGCCCGCTACCGATAGGTGAGTCATGGCCAAGCAAGCGAAAGCGCCTCGTCCCAGACACGTCCCGCAGCGCACTTGTGTTGCCTGTCGCGCCGTGGAGGGCAAGCGGGCGCTGATCCGCATCGTGCGCACCGCCGAGGGCGTGGTGGTCGACCCAACCGGCAAGCTGGCCGGCCGGGGCGCCTATCTTCACCCGGTGCAGCGCTGCTGGGCCATCATTTTGCGAGGGAATCGAATCGACCAGGCGCTGCGCACCAAGTTGTCACCAGCGGATCGACAAGCCCTGGTCGATTATATGCAGACGTTGCCGGAAACCGACGATGAGACGGTGGATGGCGTAGAAGAATCGGGTTGATGGGGCCGGCCAGGTGTGTGAACGCCCGGCCGGTCACACGGGATGTGTACAAACATGCAACGCATATGATACTCGGTGATAACCTGGCTGCTCCAGGGAACGACCATGCTGGCCGCTAAGCGTGTGACAGGCGGGAAGTTGACGCTTCCTCAGCAGGTTGCTGGCGCCGGGCAGGGTTGCGTGTGCGATGGGTGGAGGGGTGTTATGGCTGAATAGCCCGTACACTCAGGGCGTGATCCAAACGCCTTTCCTCTCTGCCACGCCCGCACCTTCCTCTTGCGCCGTCTGCGGCCCCAGGTCAAGTCAGTTGAGCCTAGATTGCATACCGTACAAGGCTATCCAGCCTGAGATCAGCTACGCCATTCCGGTGAGGCGTAACATGGGCGCGTTTGAGCGCGTTCAGGGCTTCCGGCGTAAGAATTGAAGGAGGTCACTATGGCCACAACAAGCAAGAAACCGTCACGCCCCGGTGGGCAGCAACAGAACAGGGGCGGACAGCGACCTGGCGGGCAGCGGCCCGGCGGCGGGAACAAAGGTGGCGGGAACAAAGGCGGCGGACGGCCGATGTCCCCCGAACTTGAACTCGAGCGCGCCATCGCAGCGAAGGCGGCCGGCAAGGCGCCGCGCCCCGATGATAAGCGGGACAACGGCGCGCCGCAGAAACCGGTGAAGGCGCCGCTGCCCCAAGAGGTGATCGTGGGTGAGTCCATCACCGTGCGCGATC
>JAPKMV010000122.1 GCA_026645635.1 Caldilineaceae bacterium | reverse complement strand
CGCTACGCCCACTCCGACGCCGCCGGCACCCACTCCCACGCCCCAGCCGGGCGGCAACGGTGTCTGCACCGGTGTGATCGGCGCACAGCGCTTCGAGAACCTGGAAGTGCCTGCCGGAGCGAGCTGCACGCTCAACGGCACGCGGGTCGATGGCAACATCACCGTGGGCAGCAACGCGACGCTCCACGCCGTCGAGGTGAACGTGGGCGGCAACATCCAGGCCGACGGTGCGGCGGACGTGACGGTCAACAACAATGCCACGGTGAGCGGCGACATCCAGGTGAAGCAGGGCGGCAGCGCCACGGTGAATCAGGTGCGCGTCAGCGGCAACATCCAGTTGGAGTCGAACCGCAACGCGCTTAGTGTCGCCTTCAACGTCGTGGGCGGGGATGTGCAGGTCTTCCAGAACCGCGGCGGCGCGACCATCAGCGACAACCGCATCGACGGCAACTTGCAGTGCAAGGAGAACAACCCCGCACCCACCGGCGGGCGCAATCAGGCCGCCAGCTTCGAGGACCAGTGTGCAGACTTTGCCGGCGACGCGCCGGCCCCGGCGCCGGCGCCCGATGCGAACGGCGTCACCTGCCAGGGCAGCATCGGGGGGCAGCGCTACGCCAGCGTCACGGTGCCGGCGGGTGCGACCTGCACCCTGCTCGGCACGCGCATCGACGGCAATGTAGCGGTCGGCGCGGGCGCCACGTTGCAGGCGAGCGGGCTGGTGGTGGGCGGCCACATCGAGGCGCAGGGCGCCGCAGTGGTGATGGTGAGCAGCAACAGCACAGTGGCAGGCAACATCCTCCTGCGCCAGGGCGGCAGCGCCACGGTGGATCAGGTGCAGGTGGGCGGCAACCTGCGCCTCGAAGCGAATCAGCGGGCGCTGACCGCAACGCGCAACCAGGTCGGCGGCAGTCTCCAGGTGCTCAACAACCAGGCCGGTGTGGTCGTGCGCAACAACGCTATCGCCGGCGTGCTGGAATGCCAGAACAACCAACTGACGCCGTTGGGCGGCAGCAACCAGGCCGCCAGCCTGGCCGCCCAGTGTGCACAACTGGCCATGCGGGTCTTCCTGCCGGCGATCACCGCGCAGCGCTGACCCGCAGATTGAGCGGATCAAGATTTATCCGCAGATTACGCAGATTTTCGCAGATGAGAAGCCTTTTTTTATCTGCGAAAATCTGCGTAATCGGCGGATGGTTTGCAGTCGCTACAAAGGCACTGGGCTTCAAGTTGTCTCGCATTTTGTCTGCGGAGACCCGTCATGTTCGCTGCTGCGCCCCTAGCCTTGATCACCCAACCGCCACAGCGACACGCTGCAGCGCCGGGTGTCACTCACTGCGATCAAGATGCCGTCACCATCCTCCCGCGCAGCGATGCCCGTGGGCAGGTCGAGTTGGCCCGCATAGGCAAACTGGCCGGTCGGCTGGCCCTGCGCCGAGAGCAGCCAGAAGATGCTGCGCGCCGGGTCGGTGAGCAGCAGACGGCCGTCAGGCAGCGCCGCCAGGTGGGGGCCGTCGATGGTGTTGGTGGGCTGGATCGCGGTCAGGCTGCCATCGACATTGGTGTTCCACAGCCGGCCATCTTCGGCGCTCACCACCCAGTAGACGCCGTTCGCTTCCACGGCATCGACCGGCTGGCCGCGCGCCAGCAGCGACCCCTGGCCGCCGAATTCCAGCACCTGCTCGCCTTCGGGCGTCAGCACCACCATGCGCCCTCCCCCCGTGTCCGCCACCACATAGCCGCCGGACGCGTCCACGGCGAAGCCCCGCGGCCGGTAGAAACTTGCTTGCAGCGGGATCGGCAGGATCGTCCCCGGGTCGTCGGCACGGTAGATCTGCTGGGTGGCGTTGTCCAGGATCAGCGGCGCGGCGCTCCCCGGCGCAAAAGCGACATCCACCGGCTCCTGGAAGATGTCGCTCGCGATCACGCCGCTGAATCTGCCATCCTCCGTGATGATCACCACGCGGCGGTTGCCGGTGTCCGCCACGTAAAGCTGCCGTGTGGCCGGGTCGAAAGCCAGCCCGCGCGGCAGGCTCAACTGATTCTCCCCTGCGCCGCAGCCTGCGCCGTAGGCCCAAACCGCCTCCAGGGGCAGGGGCGCCAGGTTGGCAGGCGGGATGCGCTGCTGCGGCTGCCAGGCGGCGCTGGCGCGGTTGAGGGCAAAGAAATCGTCGCCCAGCCCCGGGTCCGCCAGGGGCGGCGGCGCCGGCAGCGGGATGTCGCCGGTGGCGATGTCCGCCGCGGTGGGCAGGAGATAGGCGCCGTCCAGTTCGCTGGCGTTCCCGCCGGCCGGCTGCCAGAGCAGATGCATGCGCCCGGTCGCGGTCTCCGGCGCAAAGCGCACATCGAACGCGCGCCAGCCGCTGGGCAGGTAGACCAGGCTCTCCACGTAGCCGGGGTCGGCGGCGGGCGCGGCGGCGCTGCGCAGGCTGCTGTTGTCGAGCAAAAGCTGGCCGTCGAGACTGGCCTGCAGCAGACCGACGCCGGCCATGCCCAGCAGGTATTCGCCGGTGCGCGGGGCCGCCAGTTTGCCGCGCCAGTGGACGCTGTAAGGCAGCGGCGGGGCCGGGTCGGCGCCCACCACCAGTTCCTTGCGCTGCAAGATGGGCGCGCCGCTGAACTGCGCATTGTCGTGGTAGCTCGCCACCATGCCCTGGCGCCGCGCCGCCGATCGTCTCCGGTGCGCCGTCCGGCCGCTGCCAGGTGATGCGCAGGTCGCCGGGTTGTTCGCCGCTGCGGTAGGTGAGCGCCAGGTTGTAGACGCCCTGCACAAGCTGCATCTGCTGGCTGGTCAGGTTGAGCGACGTGTCGAGCACAAGCATGTCGTCCAGCGTGAGGAGCAGACCCGACAGCGCCGCGCTGCGTTCTGCGGCAATGGTGTAGACGCCGGTCTCGGGCACGATCAGCGCGCCCGTCACCTGGGCGATGAAGGGCGTCGGCGCCGGCGGGTTGGCGCGCCAGGCAAAGTCCAGCGCAGGCGCAGTGAAGCTGGCCGCAGTCGGGTTGTCGGGGGTGGCGACTTGCACATCGACCTGGCGCGCGGCCTGTACGGCAGAGCGCGGCACGCGGAAAGCATTGAAGATCGCCCGCTGGCCCGCCTGATCCAGTTCGGTGAAGGCGACGCCGCTGGGATAAAGCCGCTGGAGTACGCGCAGCACCTGGCCGTCGGCGATGGGCAGCAGGTAGAGCAGATCGCCGGGCGGCTCCGCGGCGAAGGGAAGCGTGCGCGCCGACTCCAGCGGCAGGACGCGTCCCGCGGCCAGCGCAGGGCCGGCCAGCAGGCGCAGGCTGGGGTGAGTCGTGGCAGCGCTGGGCAGAATGAAGGTGAGTTCCGCGTCTGGTTCGCTCAGGCGCAGTTGCGCCACGAAGCGCGCCATGTCGCCCTCGGTCTGGCCGCCGCCCGTGGCCACCTGATCCAGCCCGGCCATAAAGCCGGCGGCATTCCAGACCACGACCAGCCCGATCGCCAGCGCCACCGCGGCCACCAGCCGCCGCGGCGCAACGACGCTGCGCCACGTCTGCACCAGCACCGTCAGGAACTGGTCGAGCGTGACCGCAGCGGCGGCATAGACGAAGGGCAGCAGCGCCAGCGCAACCTGGGTTGGCGGAAAGAAGGCGCTGTCGAGCCGGGCGCCGAACCAGGCAAAGAGCAGCAGCCCGGCCAGCAGTCCCGCAGCCGCCGCCACGCGCACATGCCGGGTCAGCGCGCCCACGCCGATTACCGCCAGCGCCAGCGCCAATCCGCTCAACAGACCCAGTTCCGCGCCCGCGGGCAGACCGGCGCTGTCGGTGCGCAGCAGCGTGGCGGCCAGCAGCGCCAGGTTGTTGGCAATCTGGGGCGTCGTGGCCGCGCCCCAAAGAGGGTCTGCGGCGTTGCCGGCCAGGAGAGAAGGGAGCGCCATGCCAAGTGCAGCGGCAATACCTGTGGCGATGGTGGCCCAGTCGCGCCAGCCCGGCCAGCGCCCACCAACGCAGCGTGCGCTGCACCAGCGCCTCGGCCGTCCACCAGAGCGCCAGCGCAACCAGCAGTCCGACGACAGTCCACGGGTCGGAGCTGCGCGCCGCCCAAAGCTGCAAGGGGCTGAAGCTGACAAACAGGGTGGCGAGCAGCGCTGCGGTCGCGCCGGCCAGCCGGCGCGCGGCTGCCCAGACTGCCACCACGGTGAGAAGGCTCAGCAGCCCGGCCGTGAGGCGCAGGCTGAGCACGCCGTTGCCGGTGGCCCAGAAGACCAGACGCGCACCCTGCTCGAAAAGGCTGCCCGCGCCGGCTATCGCTTCCCCCTCCACCAGCCGCAGCCCGTTGACGCACTCGCTGCCGGTGCAGCCCGGCGGCAGGTTGGCCAGATCCCAGAAGCGCAGCAGCGCGGCGCAGAGCAGAAGCGCAGCCAGCCAGACAAGCTCATTGCGGCGGCGGAGGCGGGGGGCGGTGGCCACATCGACGCCGTGACCCTGGGCCACGAACGCGCCCGCCGCATCTCTGCTCCACTGCACCGGCGGCGCGGCATATTCGACGCGACCACCCGGCCACCACGCGCCGATCAACAGCAGCGCCAGCCCAAGCCACCAGGCAAGCTGGAGCATCAGCGCCACAGGCGAACCGCCCAGGAACCCCTGCGCCAGCCCGGCGGCCAGCGTCACGGCGATCCCGGTGTATAGCAGCAGTTGGCCGATCCGCGGTGGCTCGCTCACCCAGCGCTGCGGTGTGTGCGGGCGCCAGGTCGAGGCAAAGAGGGCGCCGGCCACGGCCGCGCCGGCCCAGAGCAGCGCGGCGTCGCGCCCGACGTAGGGTGCAAAGAGTTCGGGACCGACGACAAGTTGGACGCCGACCAGCGCCAGAAAGAGGGCCAGGGCGAAGATGGATAGTCTGCGCATGGCGTGAGTGTATCACAACGCCTTGCGTATTGCGTGCTGCGTGTGGCGTGCTGCAGTGGCGAGACGAAACACGCAACACGTAACGATCGACATCCGCACCCAGGTGCACTAACCGGCGGGTTGGACGATGCTTTTCCAGGCCAGGTTGTTGCGCATGACGGCCAACTGGTTCTGGCTCGCGGGAAAGAGCGCGGTCAACTGGTCGATGACGTTGATGAGCAGCGGAGGGACCAGCGGGTTGTTCTGGCCGAGAAGCAGCGACGCGTAGCGCAGGCTGGGCAACCCCTGCGGGTCGCGGTGAAAGGCGCGCACGGCGTCCACGCTCATGCGCTGCACGGGGCAGTTGACCGTGGCGGCGAAGGAGGGGACGCCCTGTTGCACGGCGCCATTGGCGTCGATCCACCCGACGGCGAAGACGCCGACCAGCGTAGCCGTCTCGGCCAGGTAGTCGGGCGTAAAGATTTCCACCTCGCTGCGCGGGCTGAGGCGCGGGCCGAGGCTGCCGAATTCCGGGTTGAGGAGCAGCGTGTTGTAGATCAGACCGACCAGACGCCCCGCGGGTGCGCCATTGCCCTCCAGCGGGATGGCGACGAACGCGCCAAAGGCGTAGCTGGCCGGCTCCGGCGCCGGGGCGATCTCCCCATAGCCGAAAACCTGGCAGACATAGTCGACGTGGGAGTTGGATTTGACGATCTTGCCGATGGGCGTGGAGTTGTCAAGCATGGGCCGCAGTATACCGCAGGATGATTCGGAATGAAGAGTGGGATAGACCGCGGATTGGGCGGATGAGGCGGATTTTCGCGGATAAAAACAAAATCCGCGTCAATCCGCCTTATCCGCCAAATCCGCGGTCTATTGCCTTACTGTTCTGTGGGCAGCCCCGCGGCCTGCCATTCGTTCATGCCGCCGCTGAGGTTGTGGACGTTGGTCATCCCCTGCTGGCGCAGGTAGTCGGTCACCTGGCTGCTGCGGTTGCCGCTGCGACACTGGACGATCACCGTTTTGTCGGTGGGAATTTCCTGGATGCGCGCCGGAATTTCGCTCATGGGAATCAGCGTGGCGCCGGGGATGTGCACCTCTTCCCACTCATACGGCTCGCGCACGTCGAGGATCACCACATCGGGGTGCTCGCGCAGCTTGCCGGCGGTGGCCACGTCGATGTTGACGGGCAGGCTGGCCAGGTCGATGGCAGCTTCTTGGGCAGCAGCCGGTGCGGCCGCGGGCGCCGCCGCCGGTGCGGAACAGCCGGCCAGGGCAAGCGCCAGGATCAAGGTGGAAAGCAACATTCGCAAGTTCATTGATTGAGTCTCCTTGTCTGCAAAACGAACGGGTGCAGATGCCCCGAAACTGAGAGCATCTTACACCCGGCGGCGTGTTCGCTACAAAATTTATAGCGAGTGAAGGTAAGAATAGACCGCGGATGGGGCGGATTTAGCGGATTTTCGCGGATGGATACAAGAATCCGCGGCATCCGCCATTACACAGAGTCCACCGAGAAGACACAGAGTTCGCAGAGAGATAGCAGAGGTCCACACTCTGTGTTCTCTCCGTAAACTCTGTGCATCCTCTGTGATCTCCGTGTAGGTGTATCCGCCAGATCCGCGGTCTATGGTTCAGATCCTGCCGAACGCCTTTTCCAGTTCGCTGGCGGCCAGTTGGATCATCGTCGGGCGGCCGTGGGGACAGGTGCGCGGGGATTGGCATTCCTCCAGTTGGCGCACGAGTTCTTGCATCTCGATGTCGCTGAGCAGTTGCCCGCCTTTGATCGCGGCGCGCTTGCAGACCATCTTCACCAGCCGGTCCTCCAGTTCCTCGCCGACCAGGTTGCGCCGCGTGGCCAGGCTGTCGACGATCTCTTCCAACACCCGCTGCGGGTCTTCGCCGGCCAGCACCGCCGGCACCGCGCGCACGAGGAAGGTGTCGCCGCCAAAGGCTTCCACGGCAAAGCCGACGTGGCCCAGTTCAGTCAGGTGATTCGCCACCTCGCCGGCGAGGCGTGTGCCCACATGCAGCGTCAGCGGCTCCAGCAGATGTTGTTGGGCGACGGCGCCCTCCACCGTGCCGTAGCGTTGGGCGAGGAACTTCTCATACAGGATGCGCTCGTGCGCGGCGTGCTGGTCGATGAGCAGCATGCCGTCCGGCCCCTCGGCCACGATGTACAGGGCGTTGATCTGCCCGACCACGCGCAGCGGCGGCAGTTGTGGCTGGCGTCTGGCCAGGGGCGGCGCGGGTGCGTTCATGGCCGCGCTGGTGGATAGGGCAGCAGCAGCGGGCGACGGTTCCGCACCTTCAGGCGTAGTCGAGAGGAAATCACGGCGCGGCCCTGCCGGCGGGAGGTAGAGATCCAGGTCGTGCTGCTGCTGGCCCGCATTCAGGATGTTCTGGCGCCGCGCCGCCCAGCCCGACAGGTCGCCCGCGGCGCTGTCGCCGGGCGTGGCGGGCGCGCCAAGCCGCCCGTCTTCGTCCAGCGCCACGTCGGGCGCGGATGCGGCGCCGATCACGGTGTAGCGCACGGCCTTCTGCACTGCGCCAAAGACGCGGCGCTCCTCGGCAAAACGCACCTGCGTCTTCTGCGGATGCACGTTCACGTCGATCTGCTCCGGCTCGATCTCGACGAAGATCACCGCCACGGGGAAGCGCCCGCCAGGCAGCAGCCCATGATAGGCCTGCACCACGGCATGGGTCAGCGTGCGGTCGTCGATGTAGCGCCGGTTGATAAAGAGTTCGATGGCGCTGCGGTTGGGGCGGGTCAACGTCGGCAGGCTGGTGAAGCCGGTGACGCGAATGCCCACGGGCGCGGCCTGCAGTTGCGGGTCGATGTCGGTCACGTCGGCCATGAAGGAGATATCCTCGCTTACATCCGGCAGCAGCGCTGCGTTGTGTGGCGCCACTGCGGGCAGACCGACGGGCGTCATCTGTTTGGCGTGCTCCAGCCCGAGCACCTTGACCAGCACGTCGAAGGGGTTGCCGCTGCCGGTGGACTGGAAGAGCAGGCGGCCTTCGCTCAGGTAGCTGAAGCGGCAACCGGGGTAGGCCAGGGCGAAGCGCTGCACTACGGCGCTGATCTGCCCGGCCTCGGTGGCCGCAGCGCGCATGAATTTCTGGCGCGCCGGCACGTTATAGAAGAGGTTCTCCACGCTGACGACTGTGCCCACCGGCGCGCCGCTCTTGCTCTGGCTGGCCAGCGCGCCCCCGTCCAGCCGCAGCGTGACGGCGTACTCCTCCGTGCGCGCCCGCGTGGTGAGGGTGAGCTGGCTCACGGCGGCGATGCTGTAGAGCGCCTCCCCGCGAAAGCCGAAGGTCGCGATGTGGTTGAGATCGTCCACGGTGCTCAGCTTGCTGGTGGCGTGGCGCTCGAAGGCCAGCGGCGCCTCGGCCGCGGGGATGCCGTGGCCGTTGTCGGTGATGCGCAGCAGGCGGCGCCCGCCCTCGCGCACCTCGATGCGGATGTCGGTGGCGCCGGCG
>JAPKMV010000121.1 GCA_026645635.1 Caldilineaceae bacterium | reverse complement strand
ATTACACGAATTTGTGTGGACTGTTACGTTGGTTCGTGCCCATTCGTACAAATTCGTTCAATTCGTGACAATGGTTGCGCTGGCGTTCAGGGACTGTTCGTAAAGATCTCTTTGACGCAGAGACGCGGAGTCGCAGAGGTTCGCAGCGAAGAAATTCGGTATGATTTTGCGTCAAATTGAGGTGACTTTACAAACAGTTTCTCACAGCACCCGAGGTTCTGAGGATACTGCAACGCAAAGAGGAGATGACGCAATGACCCGGACAACGGACCTGTTGATTATCGGCGCCGGGCCGTTTGGCCTGGCGCTCGCCGCCGAGGCGCAGGCGCGCCAGATCGACCATCTGCTCGTCGGCAAGCCGATGGAGTTCTGGCAGAAGCACATGCCCGACGGTATGTATCTGCGCTCGGCATGTGATTGGCACCTCGACCCAGGCAATGACGCCACGATCGAGCGCTTTCTCGCTGAACAGGGGCTGACGCCGGCCGCAGTGGAGCCGCTCTCGCTGGCCTTCTACCTGACCTATGCGCAGTGGTTTCAAGCGCAGGAGCAGATTGTCGCGCTGCCACTCTACGTCGAGAAACTTGACATAACAGAAGATGCGCGGTTTGTTGCGTGGCTGGAAGACGGCAGCCGCATCGACGCGCTTGCGGTTGTGGTGGCGGTTGGCTTCAAGTACTTCAAGCATCTGCCGCTCGATCTGGTCTCGCTGCTGCCCGCCGGGCGCTACGCCCACACTTGCGATCTGGTGGATTTTGCCCCGTTGCGGGGGAAGCGCTGCCTGATCCTGGGTGGGCGCCAGAGTGCGTTCGAGTGGGCGGCGCTGCTGCACGAGGCCGGTGCGTCGGCTGTGCATGTGGTGCATCGCCACGCTTCGCCGGCGTTTGCCGAGGCGGATTGGTCGTGGGTCAACCCGCTCGTGGAAAACATGGTGGAGAATCCTGGCTGGTTCCGCGCCCTGCCCCAGGCGGAGAAAGATGCAGTCAGCCGGCGGCTGTGGGCCGAAGGGCGCCTCAAGGTAGAACCCTGGCTGGAGCAGCGCGTTCTCGTCGACGGTGTGAAGGTGTGGCCGGAGACCGAAATAGCGCGCACCGAAGTGACTGCGCAGGGTGAGATCCTGGTGACGTTTGCCAATGGAGCGACGGTGGTCGTGGACAACATTGTGCTGGCCACGGGCTACAAGGTGGCCATCGATCAGGTGCCTTTCCTCGCCCAGGGCAATGTGCTGCCGCAGTTGGCGACCCGCAACGGCTTCCCGGTGCTGGACGAGCACTTCCAGACCAATGTGCCGGGGCTGTTCATCACGAGCATGGCCGCGGGGCAGGACTTTGGGCCGTTTTTCGGTTTTACGATTTCGGTGCGGACGTCGGCCCGGTTGATTGGGCAGGCGTTGAGCGCGCGGCAACACAGCTAGTATTGACGGACCATCCAGTGGTGTTGCGTGTTACGTGTTTCGTCTAGCGACGTAGCACGCAACAAGTAGCACGTAACACGCAACTCTATCAGCACACCTGCGTCAACGTGCACTACAACAGCGCGAGGACGAACTCGACCTCGCCGCCGCCGTGGACCTGTTCCCCTGGATCGAAGCCGGTGGCGTTGAAGTCGATCTGCAGCACGCCGCGCCAGGCGCGGTCGGAGCGTAGCGTCAGGTTAAGACAGTCGTGCATGGGGCCGTGAAAGATGGCGTCGCCGTTCATGTGCACCTTGAGTTGGTGGGTGCGGTTGTGGCAGCCGCTGTGGGTGCGCAAGATGAAGTTGGTGATGCGAATGCGCAGCGGGCCGACCGGCACGGCGCGGGTCACGTTGACACACCCCTGGGCGTCGGCGACGCCGGTGAATTCAAAGGGCAGGTTGGGCATCTCAGGCTCGCCTCTGATCGCTCACGACTTTGCCGTCGGCCAGGGTGATGATGCGCCCGGCATGGTCAGCCACCTCCAGCGCATGGGTGACGAGCACCAGCGTTGTCTGCGCTTCTCGATGCAACTGCACCAGCAGGTCGATGATGCCCGCGCCGTTGGTCGAGTCCAGGTTGCCGGTCGGCTCGTCGGCGAAGATGATCTTGGGCTGGTTGATCAGCGCCCGGCAGATCGCCACGCGCTGTTTTTCACCGCCGGATAGCTGGTGCGGGAAGTTGGTGGCGCGGTCTGCCAGGCCGACGCGTTCGAGCAGAGCGCGGGCGCGGCTGCGGGCGTCTCGGTCGCGGCGCAGCTCGGCGGGAAAGGCGATGTTTTCCAGGGCGTTGAGCGACGGCGCCAGGTGAAAGGACTGGAACACAAAGCCAAAGGTGCTGTTGCGGATGGGCGCGAGTTGGTCTTCGCTCCAGTCGGTGATGTCCGCGCCGTCGATGCGGATGCGCCCACGGCTGGGCCGGTCGAGGCCGGAGAGCAGGCTCAGCAGGGTCGATTTGCCGCTGCCGCTGCTCCCCATGATCACCACAAACTCACCCGGCGCCACAGCAAACGAGACCGCATCAAGCACAGCGATCTGGCGGTCGCCGATGGCATAGGTTTTGGTGACCTGGTCGGCCTCAAGGATGGCGGGCATAGCTGGTCGCTCGGTTGGCGAAAGGTTGGAGCAGCGTGCTTACGTGTTGCGTGTTGCGTGCTCGCTACGCAGCACGCAACACGTAACACGTAACACGCTTAGCGCGTCGGTGCGGCTTGGGGCCAACCCATCTCGCCCACTTCGTGGATCGGGTCGAGGAGGAGCAGGTCAGCCATGTCGGTGAACTTCTCCAGCATTGGCGGCTCGAAAGGCGGATGCACGGCATGGCCGTTGGCTGGCTGCGGCAGCGGGACAGGGTGGGCATCGACGGCGGGCGTCAGCAGTTGTTCGCCCACCAACTCTTCCAGCAGGGTCTTCACGCCGGCCTCGATCACGGCGGGTGAACCGGTGAAGCGTGCGGTCATGGCTGCCGTTACATCGGCGGCTGTCAGTTGCGCTGCGAAGAGTTCCCAGATCGCACAGGCGCTGCCGCGCAGGCTGTAGTAGGCGCCGCTGTCGAGATTGACAACGATGGCCTCGCCGTCGATGACCTCGGCGATCACTGCGGGCTGGTTGATGCGATAACGTTGACCGGCATTCATTGCAAAGCTCCGTTCGGATATTTGTGTGGTGGGGAACCATCATTCTGAAATATAGATTTTACTGTCTATTGGCGCAGATCGACAAGTTTTTCGAGGCAATTGGACTATTCGCGCATCGGGGGGCAGGGCGCCGCGCTGCTAATGGACATCGGGGCTGACAGGCTCTCCTCGCTGTTTGCGGGCATGTTCGCGCAGCAGGGGCAGATAATTCTGGCGACCGGCCGGCTCGCGCAGGGTCAGGTTTTCTGCATGAAGCCGGCGGCGCAGAACCAGAGCCGGCAGAATCGTGTACCGCAGATGGAGCCGCAGCGCCCGTCCCCACCACTCGATGAATTCTCCATGCCGCCAGCGCAGGTCGAAGTCGCCCACGCGTCGGAACGCCGCACGGCGGATCAGCAGCGCTCCGATGTGATGCGCGCCGGTTATGACGGATGACCGGGATAGCGCCTGGATCTGCGCGGCATCCAACTCCGGGCTGGTGAAATTCTCCACCCCGCCCAGGATCGCCTCACACGTTGGGGCGTCGTGCAGGGCGTGCACCTGCCGGGCCAGCTTGTCGGGCAGCCACAGGTCGTCGGCGTCAAGAAAGGCCAGCAGTTCGCCGGTCGCGTGCGCGACGCCCAGATTGCGCGCTGCGCTTGGGCCACGGTTGGCCTGGGTGAGCACGCGCACGGGCGGGCCGAAGGCAGCGGCCACCGCCGCGCTGCCGTCAGTGGAGCCATCATCCACGACGAGAATTTCGGTGGGGGGCAAGGTCTGATCGAGCGCGCTGCGGATCGCTTCGGCCAGAAAGCGCTCGCCGTTGTGAACGGGAATGATGGCGGTAAGGGCAGGCTCAAACATGGTGCACATTTCAACCGGGTGCAGTTTCAAAGAGTGCTCTCCTCCAGGGCTTGCGCCCGCTCCAGCCAGCGTCGCGTGTGAGGCGTAGCGACCTGCTCGTGCAAGCGCAGCAGGGATGGGCAAAAGTGACGGGCCAATGCAGCGGCAAGATCGGCTGGAATGGTTGGATAGGGCTGCGTGTAAATGCGCTCTCCGATATTGGGTGGGATGATCGAACTGCTGCTGTCGATGGCAAGATAATCATAAATCCGCCTTAGTGCGCCGGTGGCATCCTCCTCGATCTCGTCATGGCAGATCACCAATATTCTATCCTGCGGGAAGAACCTCCGCCATATTGTGAGGGTCTGGTGGTAATCTCCGTTGCGCAAATTGTAGGGATCAAAAAGAAACCGGCGCAGCGTGTCGGGGGCAACAGCGGCGATGCTGGTGCTGCCATGATACTGGCGGAAGTACATCGCTGCCTGCGACCAGGCCCGGTCGATCGGATCCCGCAGGAGATAGATGATTTTGGCATCGGGCAACAGGCGCTGAACCTGCGCCACCTTCGCTTCCCCCATACGGGCGTATCCGGGGGTGACATCCCCGGCAATCAGGCCGTCGCGGCGAGGGAAGAGCGCGACATACCAGCGGTCTGAGCGGGGCAGACAGAAAAAACGGACATTCCAAAGCGCCTCCCGCCAGCCAGCCCGACCGCTGCGCAGCCCATCCCGCAGCCAGCGCAGAAAGCGGCGGCGCGTTGGCGCATTCCGCGCGAGAAGGTCGAGGACGTAGGGTCTTTTCCCGCGGTCAAAGTAGTGGATTTCCTTGATCGGCGGCATCACTACTTGGGGATGCTGCCGCAGGGCGTGGTAGAGCCAGGTCGTCCCCGCCTTTTGGGCGCCGATGCAGAGGAAATCAGGCAGCATGACCGCCTCCCGTCCCCCCGCCAATCCGGGTGCGCAGCCGGTACAGGGACGTCTGCGCAGTGATGTAGAGGGTGCGCCGGTCAGCATCGCCCCACGCACAGTTGGAGGGCTTCTCGCGCATGGCGATGAGACCTAGTTGCTTGCCCGCCGGATCCAGCACCCACACCCCACCCGGCCCGGTGCAGTAGAGATGACCGGCGTCATCCACCGCCATGCCGTCGGGATTGCCTCCCGCCGGCCCGTTCATGTCGCAGAAGATCCGCCGGTTTTCCAGCCGGCCATCTGCCTGCACGTCGCAGACGTAAACCTGCCGGCGGGCGGAGTCGTCCACATAGAGCAGGGCTTCGTCAGGCGAAAAGGCCAGCCCGTTGGGGCGATCCAAATCCGCAATGACCAGGGCCAGGGCGCCCGTGTCTGGGTTGAGCGTGTAGACACCCTGATGAAGCGCTTCCTGCTGCTCCGGGCGGATGCCATAGGGCGGGTCGGTGAAGTAGATCAAGCCGTCGCTGCGCACGGTCACATCGTTGGGGCTATTGAGGCGTTTGCTCGCGTAGCGGTCCGCCAGGGTGATGATGGCGCCGTCGGCCTCCTGCCGGCTCAGCCGCCTTGCGCTATGTTCACAGGCGAGCAGACGCCCCTGCCGATCCAGCGCCAGCCCGTTGGCGTGGTGGCTGGGCGAGCGGTGGATGGCAACCCGGGCGCCGTCCCAAGCGTAGATGCGATCCGCCGGAATGTCGCTGAAAAGGAGCGTCTTTGTTTGCGGCCGCCAGACTGGCCCTTCCGTGAAGCGGAAGCCGCCTGCGATATGTTCCAGGCGCGCGTCGGGAGCGATGCACTGCCAGAGCCGGTCATCCAGCGCCACGAGTCGGCCTGGGCGCCAGGCAGCCAGCCGCGCGCGCAGCGTGCGCTGCAACCGTCCCCATCCCCGGCGGATCAGCGCCATCGCTGCACCTCCTGCTTTCCCCGGCGCAAGGCATCGAACAGGGCATCGTATTCCTGGGCATCCAGGGGAAAGTCCACCCACCGCCCCAGGAAAGAGGAAAGGATTATGCCGTTGATCAGCTCCACCGTCCGTTCTGCTTCCCGGCCACTGACCAGCGGTTGTCCCTGACCCAGCGCTGCCTGGACAAAGCCGGCGAAGATCGCCGGGTGGCCGCTGTCCCACCGCCTGGCTCGAAAGCGGCTGCTCCAGTCCATCAACTGCTTCAGGCCGAGCAGCTTGCGGATGCGGTGTCGCGGCGTGACGCCGCCTACCCGCTGCCAACGAATTCCCGGCTGATCGTGGCTGCCTGGCAGGCTGCGTACTGCCTGGGCCGCCGGCTGGTCATAGAGGCCAAGCTGAAGTTCGGTTGCGGCGTCTGCTCGCCCCAGTGCATCGCCCACGACGACCAGCCCCTGGTCGCCGCTCAACAGGCGGATGCCGGCCGCGCGGGGCTGGTTGATGGTCGCCTGAAAGGCCACTTGCAGGCCCTGGGCGAACGCAATGGTGGCGGTCACCGCATCCTCGATTTCGGCCTGGTGAAGCTGATTGACTATCCGGGCTGTGACCGCCACAGGCGGCCCCAGCAGCCAGCAGAGCAGATCCAGATCGTGGCTGATTTGGTTGATCAGGATGCCGCCGCCGCTCTCCTGCCAGGTGGCCCGCCACGGGCTTTCGACAAAATAGGCGTCGGGCCGGAATTCCGCCCAGCGCCAGACGCCCTGCTGCACCTTGCCCAGCGCGCCGCTGTCCAGGATCGCCTTGAGCCGGGGCCAGGGGGCAAAGGTGCGATATTGATAGGCCACGCCGATCTGAAGTCCGCGCTGCTCCGCCAGTTCGTTCATGGCGCGAGCATCCGACAGGCGAGTAGCGAAGGGTTTTTCGACCAGGATGTGCAGACCGGCGGCCAGGCAGTCCAGTCCGATGGGCGCCAGATGCCAGTGGGGCGTGGCAATCGAGACAGCGTCCACCAGCCCGGCGGCCAGCAGTTCGTGGTGATCGGTGAAGGACTGCACGCCCAGCTCTGCGGCCTGGCGGCTCACGGCGGCCTTGTCCACATCGACCAGCGCGGTCAACTCCACTTGGGGATGTTCCCGCGCGGCGCGGATATGGTGGCGCCCCACGCCCTGGATGCCGATGACGGCGTAGCGCAGCCTGCCAGCACTCATCGCCCATGCCCCAGCGCGTGTGCAACGCGGCCGTTGCGCAAAGACAGGCCGGCGTCCACCGTCAGCACTGCACCGGTGGTGTAGCGGGAGTGATGTTCGGAGGCCAGAAAGACGGCAGCCCGGCCAATGTAAAGCGGATCGATGGTGCTGCCGTGCAGCAAGCTGAAGCGGCTGATCTGCTGTTCCTCCGTCACCCAGCCGGGCGCAATGCCGTTCACGCGGATGCTGTGCGCGGCCAGTTCCGCCGCCATCTCCTGGATCAACATGCCGAGCGCTGCCTTGGCGCTGCTGTAGGCCGGCCACAGCGCCGGTTCCCACTGGTGGGTCGAGGTAATGAAGAGGATGCTGCCTGGCCGTCCGGCGGCGATCAGCGCCCGGGCGACGGTGCGGCTGAGTTGGGCGGGGCCGATGATGTTGGCGGTGAGGGAGCGCTGCCAGCCGGCTGCATCCAGCGCCAGGAAGCGCTGCTCTAGTTGCAGGGCGGCATTGTTGACCAGCAGGTCCACCGTCAGCCCCAGCGCCGCGATCTGTTGGTGCAGGAGCGCCGCCTGGTCTGGCTCCGCTGCATCCAGGGCAAAGCCGTGCTGGCGGACGCCCAGTTGCGCCAGCTCCTCTGCCAGGGCAGCGCAACGCCCTGGATCAATTTCCGTGAAGAGGATGGTCGCGCCCTGGCGGGCCATTTCCAGGGCGACGGCGCGGCCGATGTTGCGCCCGGCCCCGGTGATCAACGCGCAGCGCCCAGCCAGCAGTTCGCCGGGCAACGGCGGCGCCGCAGGATAGGGGACTGGATGCGGCTGACCCTTTGTCCATCGGGCCAGGATGCGGTGCAGCGTTGCGGAGAAGTTCATGCCAAAAAGCCTCCGTAGGGGCTGGCGGCCACCCGCTCTACCAGTTCCTGATAGTTTTCGACCGTATCCGCCAGGCAATCGCTGCCCAAGCGCTGGGTTCTGGCTGCAACGGGGATGATGGCGACGTCCAGAAATGCGAAAATCCGCGCCATCGTCGCCTGATGGCGCGCTGCCGCCATCAAATCTTCCTCATAGACCAGGGGCAGATGGGGCAGCCCTTGCAGTGCGGCCGCTTCCTGCGCCAGATAGCGCTGGCGGCGGTCGAGCCAGGCCATCAGTTCGTCCAGGTCGAGGGTGAAGCGGCGATGGGCCAAGTCGCCCGGGTTGGTGGTGTGCCATAGCTGACGTTGGCGGGCGACCATGCTGGAAATGGACTGACGCAGGATGTTTTGCCGGCGCACATAGAGAATGCGCCAGCCGTCGGCGTCCATCCGGCGCAACAAGGCGGCGGGGTCGAGATGCTGGACTTCCAGCAGCTGGCGGATCTGGACGTGAAAGCCGTACACCGATTTCGTGCGG
>JAPKMV010000120.1 GCA_026645635.1 Caldilineaceae bacterium | reverse complement strand
GATGAGCACGATCTTTGTTCAACCAGTGGATCGCGCCGAACAACTGCTGCCGCTGGTGCGCGCTGCCGTGGACGGCGAGATCGTCCGCCTGGAGTTGGCGCTTGACCTGGCGCGAGAACGGTTACTCCCGTTTGAGCGCAAATATGGCGTCACCTCTGAGCATTTCATCGAGCAGATGGCTGCTGAAGACCTGGAAGGCAGCGATGACGAGTATGTGCAATGGGCTGGGGAGTATCATCTGATGCAGCGGCTGGAGGAGAAGCTCGTGCGCCTGCAAGAGGTGGAGTACAGTGATACAGCGGTACTTCAATGAGCTTAAGCGCGTCATCGACAGCTATGCTGCAGCCCCTTTTGTTCTGGATGCTCAGGTGAGTTTTGAACTGCGCCCGGGCAGCCAGGGTTACGCCGTCGGTGTATTGCTCTTTCAGGATCGATCGGCTTTGCACTTTCGTGAGTATCTCGACAGCGCCGCCGGTCATGTAAGCAAGCTGATGTATTCATACCATTATCAGGACACCGATCAGCAACTGATTTTTCGCTACGACAACGCACGCCACCAGCCCACATTGGCCATGCCGGAGCACAAGCACGTTGGCGAAGCCATTGTTGCCAGCCAGGCGCCAACCTTGGCAGAAGTATTGACCGAGATCGTCATGACACGAGGCTGGGTATAGCAGCATAGAGGATGTTGGGCCAACGTGCTGTCGGCTCATCGTGTCATGTTCACAGCTTTCAGAACGGCGAGTCGTCCATCAACCTGGCATGCTCCTGTTGAATGTCGTGCGCCAGGTCGGGATCATCGGCGCCGACGAAGGGCAGCGTCCGCGCTTCGGCTTTGCGCGCAGCGCGGTTGGCCTCCATACGCTCCTCTTCGATGCGCCAACGCTCGTCAGCGCCTTCAGGATCGTATTCATCGAGCAGGCTGGATTCGGGCGCCAGCCCAAAGGCCCAGCCATGATCGTGGTCGGGATTGGCCGCCATGTCTGCTTCGGCATCAGCCCGCATGGCGGCGCAGACGGGGCAGTCGTCCTCGAACATGTCGTCGAGTCTGTCCGCAGGGATGGCATTGCCAATGCCCAACTCCTCGTTGCGAATCACACGCTGCGGCGTATAGCCGTAAAGATCCTCCTGTGGCGTGAAGAACCACGCACGGATCACTTCATCGAGCGCGGCGCTTTCAGACTCGACGCTGACGCCCTTCAACTCGGCCAACTGCTGTGCGCAGGCGTCGCGCAGGTGTTTGATCAAATCACCGTACAGTGCTGCTTCTGCAATGGACATGGTTGCCTCCTATCATCTTTTCGGGGCCAGGGAGCGGAAAGTCAAAAAATCTCCACCTGTTTCAATTCTTCGCGTCGCTTGCGCCACTCCGGCATGACCCGGTCCATCAGTGCATAGAAGCCCTTACCGTGATTGTGCTCCACCAGGTGGCAGAGTTCGTGGACGACCACGTAGTCGATGCACGGCCTGGGCGCCCGCATGAGATGCAGGTTGAGCGTGATCTTGCCCTTGCCGGTGCAGCTTCCCCAGCGGCTCTTCATGGCGCGGACGGCCAGCTCCGGCTCGGGGAGGGCCAGCGGCTTGAAGCGCGGCAGTAGGGCCACGACCCGTTCGTAAAAGTGACGTTGCGCCTGCCGACGCAGCCACAGATCGACCTGCGCCTGCACGTAAGCAGTGTTCGCCTTGTTGGGCGTGGTCACTTCGAGATAGCCGCGCGCCAGCTTGACCCACTCGCGCTCGCCCTCGATCACCTTCAGGCGATAGTGGCGGCCCAGGTATTGGAAGCTCTCGCCACTCACATAGCGCCGCGGCGGTTGCCTGGGCGGCAGCGCGGCAAACTCGGCCTGCTTGCGCAGGATCCACGGTGCGCGCTTGCGCAGAAACCCTTCGACCGCAGCGAAGTCACTGCCCGCCGGCGCCTTGACTGTGACGGAGCGGTCGGGGTGCACGTGGATGGCCAGCGTCTTGCGCGCGGCGTAGGTCAGCGTGTATTCGATGGCGGTGTCGCCAAAGTGCAGAGTGTGTGTCTGTTCGTTCATGGGATTTGTTCACCTTCCCGGAAGCTCCGAGCTTCCGGGAAGGTTGTTCAGCCAGCCTCGATGTCGCGGCCATTGCTCCTGGCTTTCGCCACTTCGATCACCTGGTCGATCATCTGGTTCACCTGTTCGACTTCGATCAGGGCGCCAGTCTGTTCCTCGACCGTGTAGAAAAGATCGTCCAGCCCGCGACGCATTTCGCGCTGCACGTCGTGGTTGCGCTCCCAGTCGGTGACCTTGTGCTGTTCGATCACCGCCTCCTGGCGGATGGCGACGTCGGCAATGGCTTCGTCGTCCAGTCCGTAGGTCGCCAGCGTCTCGCGCACGATGCCGTAGTAGGCCGGTGCGTCGCGATAGCGCAGCAACTGGGCCGGCATGCCGCTGGCATGGCCGGAACGCATCTCGCCCAGGTGTGCCTCGGCAAGGCGCAGGTACTCCAGTTCGTCGATACGCCCCTGCCGGTAGGCGGCGATCGTCTCCTCCACCAACTCCGAGAACTTGCGGTAAAAGGCCGGGTCTTCGTCCATGCGCTCGCTGATGGTGCGCTGCATGCGGTTGAGGATGGTGTCGGCCTTGGCGGTAGACGTGCCCAGCCGCTCCAGCTCGGCGTCGAACTTCTCTACGTCGAAGATGTTGACCAGCCCAGTGATCACCGTGGTCCCGGTGGCGCGGATGTGCTCGTCCATGAGTTTGCGCACCTTCTCTTCGTATTCGCGATAATCGATGGCCTCGGCATAGCGCAGCTTGACCGCCTGGCGCAGTTCGTGGAAGAACTTGAGATCGCCCCGGTAGCGGTTGATCTGCGTTTCGGGCACGTCGGCAAAGAACTGCACCGAACTCATGGCCACGCGCAGCGCCCGTGCATAGTCGGTCAGCGCCGCGTAGAAGCGCTGGCGGCGGTCCTCCGGTTCCAGGAAGCGCTCCATGGCCTCGCGGTCGTTGCGGTTGGATACTTGGGCGAAGATCGCCCACAGGTCGGAGTGGCGCTGCGGCAGCAGGCGAATCTGCTCGCCGATGTCGTGGAAGGTGTCCTCCACATCCTCGGCGTCGAACTCGGCCAGGGCATCGTAGAGATTCATGGCCTCGTTGAGCTGGCCGAGCACGCCGCGGTAGTCCACGATATAGCCGAAATCCTTGCCGTCGTGCAGGCGGTTGACGCGGGCGATGGCCTGCAAGAGCGTGTGCTCCTTGAGCGGTTTGTCGATGTAGAGCACCGTGTTGCGCGGCTCGTCGAAGCCGGTCAGCAGCTTGTCGACGACGACCAGGATCTCGATGCCGTCCGCCTGCCCGAACGAAGCGAGGATCTCGCGCTGGTAGGCTTCCTCGCTGCCGTAGCGCTCCATCACCTGCTTCCAGTAGGCCTGCACGTCGGGCTGGGCGCTGCCATCCTCCTCTTCGCCCCCTTCGCGGCTATCGGGCGGCGAGATGACCAACGCTGCCTCGATGCCATACTCCTGCAGATAGCGCAGGTACTTGACGGCGATGCGTTTGGAGGGTGTGGCGAGCTGCGCCTTGAAGCCCGTGCCGCGCCACTGCTGTTCATAGTGCAGCGCAACGTTGTAGGCAATCTCCTTGATGCGTTGTTCGGTGGCGGTGACCGCTTCGCTGCGGCTCATCTTGCGCTTGAGGTCGGCGGTCTGCTCCGGCGTGAGGTGGCGCGTCGTGCGCTCGAACCAGCGCTCCAACTGCGCCTTGTCCACATCCTGATCGACGACGCGGCCCTCGTAGAGCAGCGGCACGACGGCATGGTCGCCCACGGCCTGGCGCATGGGGTACTTGTGGATGAAGCTGCCAAACTTGACGGCGGTGGACTTCTCGCCCTTGGTGAGCGGCGTGCCCGTGTAGCCGATGTAGCACGCATTGGGGAAGACGCGCTGCATCTTGGCGTTGAACTGGCCGTACTGGCTGCGATGGCCTTCGTCCACCAGCACGAAGATGTCGATGCCGCCGTCCCTGGCGTGCTGGGCCGCGGCCTGCTCGAACTTGTTGATCACCGTGGTGATCACGTCGGCGCGCGCTTCGCCGGGGTCGAGCTTGCCCGTCACCAGGCGCACCAGGTGCTTGCCATCCTTCGCCTGGACGACAGCCTTGCCGCAGGCGTGGAAAGTGCCCCACAACTGGCGGTCGAGGTCGACGCGGTCCGTCACCAGCACCACGCGCGGGTTGCGGATGGCCGGGTGCAGCGCCAGCGCCTTGGCCAGCATGACCATGGTCAGCGACTTGCCGCTGCCCGTCGTGTGCCAGATGACGCCGCCGGTGCGCGTGCCCTGGGCGTTGCGCTGGGCCACCCGGTCCAGCGTGGCGCGGATGGCAAAGTACTGCTGGTAACGGGCGATTTTCTTGACGCCGTCGTCGAAGACGATGTACTGGTAGGCGAGTTCCAGCAGCCGTTCGGGGCGCAGCAGCGCGGCAATGAGCCGGTCCTGCGCTGTGGGCAGCCGTTCGCCCAGCGCGGCGAAGTGGGCGCGGATGCGCCGTTCGTACTCGCGCCAGCCGTAAAGGCGATCTTCCGTCGTGCGCGCCAGCGGCTGGTTGATGCGCTCATGCACCGCGCGCTCGAACGCGCCGGCATCCTGGGCGCTCTCCTCTTCGCGCCAGACCGACCAGAACTTCTTCTTGGTGCCGGTCGTGGCATAGAGCGCATCGTTGGGGCTGATGGCCAGCAGCAGTTGCGAGGTGGCGAAGAGGTGCGAAATCTCCTCTTCGCGCTGGTAGACGCCCAGTTGCTCGATGCCCAGCGCCACCGCCTTCTCGCCGTGATGCTCCTTGTCGGCCCGCTTGCATTCGATGACGGCCAGCGGGATGCCGTTGACAAAGAGCACGATGTCGGCGCGGCGCGTGCTGTGGCTGCCCCGCTTCTCCACGCTGAACTCGTCGCTGACGTGATAGACGTTGCGCTCGGGATGGCGCCAGTCGATGTAATGCAGGTCGAAGCTCTTGCGGTCGCCGTCGATGTTCTGTGTCAGGCTCGTGCCCAGCGTCAGCAGTTCGTAGAGGCGGGCGTTGGTGAGCATCAGGCTCTGGAAAGGCTCGTTGACCAGCCGTTCGACAGCCTCGCGCAGGTTGGCGGCGCTGAAGGCGTGACGCCCACCTTTGAAGTCGATGGCGTTGTGTTCCGCCAGCCACGGCTCCAGCACGCCGGTGAGGACGACATTCTTCTGTTTGCCCTCGCGCAGCGCCAGCGCCTCGCCGGGCGTCAGGTATTGCCAGCCCAGGTTGATGAGCAATTGCAGGGCGGGGAGTTGCGAACTGATTTCTTCCAGATAGGCGTCGCTGGGGGGCATGAATGCATCCTTTGCTTGCTGAGATCTACGCTACCGGCAGTGACGGAAGCACGGTGTAGACATCGAATTCCGTGACGCGGCGCCAGTCGCTATCCAACGTGGCGACGGACGTCACACCCAACCGTGAGCATTCGGCCAGAATCAACGCATCCTGCGGCAGCAGGTGATAGGTTGTGATGAAATGAAGCATCAAGCCGTCGGGTGATTGCTCGCTGCGCAGCATGTCGGGCGGCAGCGATGACGCCGGCGTGACCGGGATCGACGCCAGGATCTCGTCGAAAGTCGCCAGATCGGCAAAGCCCGACGCCAGCAACGCCGGCTGCCGTTTATAGGCTGCCAGCCAGTTAGCCGGGCGTGTGGCAGGATCGAGTGCAGCCCAGGTGCGGCGCAGTGCGTGGCTGAGAATGATGTGATAGCATTCCTGGCGCACGGCGGTTGGCAACCAAAGAATCAGGGATCGGTTGGCAATCTCCTGGCCCAGTCGTGCGATGAAGCGATAGGCTGCGGCGGCGTGGGGATTGTCGTCGCCTGTCCGCAGCGCCAGCAGGAGCGACGTGTCGGCGACGAGTTGGCCGGGCAACGGCACAGTGGGGTCGGCAAGGTCGTAGAGGGGCATCAGCTTGCCTCGATCACTTCGACCCAGAATTCATCGCCGGCTGGCGGCAGGTCGGCGAGCAGTGCGGCCAGACGCTGCTCCGGCGGGCCAAAGCGAGCGCGCAAACTGTTCGCCTGGGCCAGCAGCGCTTCCTGCCGGCGCTGCATCTCCGGCGAGAGCGTCGGCGCCGGAGATGTTGTAGCGCTGCTCTGTGCTTGCAGCCGATCGTACTCCTCAACGCTGATCAGGATTGCCATGGGCTGGCCGCGGCGTTCGAGCACAAAATGGTCGCCGCCATATTTCACCTGGCCGACGAGTTCAGCCAGTTTGCTCTTGGCTTCCGCCATACCGACAATGCGCTCCATAGTCCCTCCAATTGGTCAAGATGACCTTATTGTAGCATGGAACTGACGCAATGCAATCTGTACCAGCGAGGCATCTCTACATGTTTGACGAACAATATCCAAACCTGGCCGCCTGGATTCTGGACGGTGACTGCTGGATTGAACTGGGCATGACCGACTATAGCCGTTCCACCGTGCGCATCCTCGACATCGGCGGCATGATTTGGGAGAGCGAGCGCAGCTACGCCAGCGTTGCCGCGGCATTGGCCGATGCTGAGCAGGCGCTGGCTGCCTGGCTGGCGGAGATGGGATAAGGACGGCGGACGAGTGAGGAAGGTGCCAAATTTATCCAGGCTATTCCGGTGGCCATGTATAGTGCGGGTCGCACAGCATATCTCGGAAGTAAAGTGGATTGGTTGCGTAGTTGTAACCCTCCATCATCAGACCGCCCGCACGCTCACGTGCTGCCGCACACGCCGCGGCAAGGTCACCGGTCTGCTCCCAGATCGACCAGAAGGCAGCGGTCCAGGCTGGAGATCGGCCACCCTCAGCCTGGCTGGCGGCATAGTGTGCCGCGGCGTTTGTCGAGTCATACGGATTGAGCTGCAGCGCTACGTACATGGCCTGGAAGCGCGCCAGCGCCAGCAAATTCTGGTCAAAGACTCCGGTTGCCCCAGAGACGATATCGGCGTCACTCGCGTCGTTGGTCAACATTGCCAGCGCATCGGCAAAGAGCCGCTCAGCCGCGGCGTAACGCCGTTGAAAAAGGGCGATGTCGCCGTCCACGATTTTCCAGTAGGGTGTTTCAGAAGTCAGTGCCGCGGGGATGTGAGCAGCGAGTGTATTGTAGTTGACGCCATTCCACTTATAGATATCGGTAAACTTGCGTTGAAGACCGGCGCCGACTGAGCCAACCGTGCCGCCATAGAACACGAATTCGCGCGGTCCGTCGCCTTCAATATCGATTAGCCGCACGTCACTGTAGCTCTGCGTCATCCAGCCGATCTCTTTCCAGACGCCACCGTTCCAGTGCAGCACTGTCAGCGTGACGCCGGCAGTGTGTGCGCCTTGCCAGTCTTGCCTGAGCACAACTTCGGTGCGGCCATCGGCGTTGATGTCATCTACAGCAAAGAGCGTTGGGCGATTCTTGAAGGGATAATCCCCCGTTTCCAGACGTCCCAAATGGACGGTTGGCCAATAGCGTCCGAACATTTCTTCAAAGACAATGAGGAGACGTCGGCAATCGCTCAGGGAACACGGGCAGACAGCATCTGCAGAACCAACGGGGCGGTAGACCAGCGGGTAGGTCATCAGGATTTCCGGCTGACCGTCGTCATCTACGTCAAGGTGACGTAGCCAGGTGTACTCGGTGTCATGTATACCCCAAGCAGCCAACTGCGCCAGATACGTCGCTTCATCCCCGTCCGCCTGGTTGACCAGATGGGTGGCATGGACGGTGGCCGCCTGTACATACGCTGCCAGATTTTCAGTGGCTTGCCACACTGGCGGGAAGGGTAGCTGCTGCGCGGGTGCGACAATCGGTTGACAGGCGGAAATCAGCAAGCCCAGGCAGACGAGCAGCGGTGCAATGCTACGCGTTTTTCTCATTTGGAAGATCTCCCCGGAAAGCTATTGCCTACCTGCCCTCATCGTTGTGAATTCGCCACGCGCTCAGGCCGCCGCCAGCCTGCGTACAGCCGGTACTTGATCCGCACGCAGCGGCGCTACGGCCGAGCGCGGCACGGTCACGACGGCGATGGATTCGATAGTGTGCAAGAGGGCTACCTCTTTGTGCAGTTCAAGCGTTGTAAGGTTGGTCATCTGAAAGACGGAATGTCGACTGGCAAGCCAACTCGCATGATGAAACGGGCAAACGCCTGAGCAAGATGCTCTCGATAGGGCGGCAATAAGCGCAGTCTCGGCTGTGTTGTTGCTGCCATGCGCTGAATATAGTTGAAGGGCAGACTAAAAACACTACGAAAGCTAGCAATGCGAATGGGAGATACAAATCCGTCGACATCACAGGCTGCTACCATATACAGTCCTGGAACATTACCACGGCGCACAGCCTCCTTGTCTTTGGGGCTACGAAGCGCAGAATAGTTCTGCTCGGCAATTTCAAGCGGAAA
>JAPKMV010000011.1 GCA_026645635.1 Caldilineaceae bacterium | reverse complement strand
GATGGATTCCATTGGGGGTGCACCACGATGCTCTGCACATCGCGGCGGATGCCGTTGTTCTGGCCCAGATCGTGGATGTTGACCACCACGTCGACGGAGCCTGGCGACACCACCTGGAAGCCGTTGGTGACGCAGTGCGCCGCGGTCAGCACCCAGTCGCGGTGAATCAAGGAGCCGCCGCAGAACTGTCCGCTGACGGGAGGGAAGTTGTTGCTCACCAGCGCCGCCATCCACGGGTAGGCGCCGACGGGCGCGACTTCGCCGCCGACGATGCGCGGGGTTGGGCGCGCCTGGAAGGAGGGCGCGGCGTGCAGCGGTTCGACAGGTGGCAGCAGCAGATGCCAGCCCAAAACGGCCAGCGATACCAATGTCACCAGCATGGCCGACAGAAAACTAAGTGTTCGGTTCATCATACCCCTCTCTTGTATGCAAGAGGCGAGCGAAGCCAGGTGGCGATAGACCAACGCGTCGGTTGCGCCGCATGGCTCCGATCCCCGCGATGTCAATCTACGTTGCCTCGGACAAGTGTCGCAGGACGATCGTAGTCCCATTTCAAGAATGATGCAACCATGCGCCCCCTGCGGCTCTGCATCGAATGTGGTAAAATCGTGCGCATGGCGCGCCAGATATCGGAGAAACTCGCACAGAAGCTGGACCAACTGCCCAACTCGCCCGGCTGCTACCAGATGCACAACGCCGCGGGCAAGGTGATTTACGTCGGCAAAGCCGTCGTGCTGCGCAACCGCGTGCGCAGCTACTTCCACGCGTCGGCGCAGCACAACGCCAAGACGCTGGCGCTGGTCGACGAGATCGCCGACATCACCTGGTGGGTGACGAAGACCGAACTCGACGCGCTGATCCTCGAAAACGAGTTGATCAAGCGTTACAAACCGCGCTACAACATCCGCCTCAAGGACGACAAGACCTACCCGTACATCAAAGTCACCTGGCAGGAAGATTTTCCCCGCGTGCTGGTCGTGCGGCGGATGCTCAAGGACGGCAACCGCTATTTCGGCCCCTACACCAGCAGCCGCGCCTGCTACCAGACGCTGGACGCGCTGCGCCGCGTCTTTCCCTACCTGGACTGCGACCGCGAGATCACGGGCAAGGATGCACGCCCCTGTCTCTACTTTCACATCAAACTCTGCGGCGGCCCCTGCATTGGCGCACAGAGCCGCGAGGAGTATCGGGAGACGGTGCGCCAGTTGATGCAGTTTCTCGAAGGCGAGACGGTGCAGGTGCTGCGCCAGCTCGAAGCGCAGATGGCGCGCGCCGCCGACAACCTCCAGTTCGAGCTGGCCGCGCTCTACCGTGACCGGCTCCAGGCGGCGCAGCGCATCGCCGAGCAACAGAAGATCATCAGCGCCAGCCAGGAAGACGCCGACTATGTGGCGCTGGCGCAAGATGGCCGCAGCGGCGATGCCGCCGCGCAGGTCTTCATGGTGCGCCGCGGCCGGCTGATCGGGCGCGACAGCTTCCTCCTCGAAGGCGCCGACCTGGTGGAAGCCGCCGAGGCGACTGCGCCGGACTTCGACCGCGCGGTGGACAGTGCGCGTCAGAAGGGTGCGCTGGTCGGCGCGTTCATCCAGCAGTTCTACGATAACGCGGCCTTCATCCCCGGCCTGATCCTGGTGGATGCGATGCCGGCGGATCGCGCTGTGCTCGAAGCGTGGCTGGCCGACCGCCGCGGCATGAAGGTGGAACTGCGTGCGCCCAAACGGGGCGACAAACTCAAGCTGATGGAACTGGCGCGGGAAAACGCCGCCGAATACCTGCGTCTCCAACAGGCCGAGCGCGCCGCGGACACCAACCGCCAGACCGAAGCGGTGGCCGAACTCCAATCCGCGCTGCAATTGGAACGCCCGCCGACGCGCATCGAATGCTACGACATCAGCACCTTGCAAGGGCAGAACACCGTCGGCTCGATGGTGGTTTTCGTCAAGGGCGCGCCGGCCAAGCAGCACTACAAGCGCTTCAAGATTCACGGCAAGGGAGGCGACGGCGCGCCCGACGACTTTGCCAGCATGCGCGAGGTGCTCCGCCGCCGCTTCCGCCGCCTGGTCGAACCGGACGGCGACGCCGACGACCCCGGCAAGAAAGGGCGCAGCGACGACTCCTGGCGCGTCCCGCCGGATCTCGTGATCGTCGATGGCGGCAAGGGGCAGCTCAGCGTGGCCGTGGACGTGCTGCGCGAGTTGAACCTGCTCGACCGCTTTCCGATTGTCGGCCTGGCCAAGCGCGAGGAAGAGGTCTTCCGCGGCAGCGCCGCCGACCCGCTCTGGCTCAAGCGTGGCAGCGCGGCCCTGCACCTGATGCAGCGCATCCGCGACGAAGCGCACCGCTTTGGCATCACCTATCACCGCAACCTGCGCAGCAAGGAACAGATTCGCTCCGTGCTGGACGATATTCCCGGCGTCGGGCCAAACCGGCGCAAGGCGCTTATGCGCCATTTTGACGGCGACCTGGAGCGCGTGCGCGCCGCATCGATCGACGAGTTGCTGCGGGTGCCCGGCGTCACCCGGCGCGTGGCTGCGGCGATCAAAGAGAATCTGTAGGCGGTGAATCCATGGCCGGACCCAGCACCAGCATCCCCCCGCTCGATCTGACAGAGATCGAGAAGATCGCAGGATTTGACGCTGCCATCAAAGCCGCCCAAGTCGAAATCTTCGAAGGCGTCGTCCACGAGCAAGATCTCCTGCCTGGCGAAATCCTGCACGAGCAGGGCGAGTCGATCACACATGTCTGGGTGATTGTGTCGGGCGCGGTGGCCGAATCGCGCCGCGAGCAGGCGGGCAACGGTCGCCCAGGCGTGTGGCTGGCGCGCACCGTAGGGCCGGGCGCCTGGCTGGGCATCTACGATTACCTTTTCGAGACATCAACCTATTCCACCCGTGCCGTCGCCCAGGAAGCCTGCCACCTGGTGGCGCTGGATGTGAGCGATCTGGGACGGTTGATCTACCTGGCCCCCGACCTGCGCAAGGCGCTGGCCGACTTCGCCACCATCAGCCGGCTGCGCACGATCCCGACGCTGCGCGATGTGCCGCTGGTGGGGCTGGGCATGTTGGCGGAAGCCTCGACCACGGTCAGTTTGGCGATGGGCGATCCGTTCTACCGCGTGGGGGAGTCCGTTGACACCATTGCCTTCATCGACCAGGGGCAAATAGTGACCGAGGAGGGCAGCGACGGGGAGAAGCACTGGATTGGCAACGGCGGTGCAGTCGCTGCGGCGGCCGCAGTCACCCGCGCCGGCCCGGTGGGCGAGCGCCCGATGGATCACACGGCCAGCGCCGCCCTGCCGACTGTGCTGATCACGATTCCCCATCAGGCGTTCCGCCAGATCGCCGGCTTTACGCCCGACCCGGTGGTGCTGCGAGAACAGCGGCTGCGGGAGGAGACCGTCTTCAGGCTGGCCATGTTCGATAAGTTCACCGACGAGCAGCGGCGCCATCTGATTGGCTACTTCAGCTATAACCGCTACCCGCTGCATCACCTGCTGGTGCAGCAAAACGAGGGCGCCGACAGCCTCTGGGTGCTCATGGAGGGGAGCCGGGCCGAGGTGCGGGCGCTCGACGACGGCGGCAAGAAGTTGGCGCCGACCGTGGCGCACGGCCCGACCTACTTCGCCGAAACCGCGCTGTTGGGCGAGTTTCCCGCACGCTCTACGGTCGAAGCGATCGCAGGCAGTGAATGGATGCGGCTGCACTGGTACGACTTCGAGCAGTATGACATCATCGAGCCGCAGAACTTGCGCGGGGAGTTAGGCATCCCCGATCCGCAGGCGGGCATCATCTACGGCAAAGAGGCGCGCCGGCGCTACACCTGGCTGGAACCAGGCGAGACCGTCATCTACTTCACCCGGCGTCACTGGGTGGGCTTTCTGCGCAAAAATCTGCCCTCTCTGATCATCATGCTCATCTTGGCGGCGCTTGCTATCCTCACCGCAGCCACCCCTGGCGTCAATCCCTACGTGCTGGCTACGATGATCGTGCTTGGTGTTTTGGGGGTGCTCGCCTTCATCTGGGGCGTCATCGACTATTACAACGATTGGCTGGTTGTCACCAATCGCCGCGTCTATCATCAAGAGAAGCTGATCTTGGTCAACCAATGGCACAAGGAGGCGCCCCTCGAACACATCCAGAATGTGGACTACGAACGGAATCTGATCGGCCGGCTGCTCAACTTCGGCACGCTGCTGATCCGAACGGCGGGCAGCTATGGGGACATCAGCTTCACCTACGCAACCCACTTCAACGAAGTCGACAACGCTGTCCGCGAGCAGCGCGCGCAACGCAAGCGCAGCACGACAGCCCAGAACAAGCTCAAGATCAATCGCACCCTCGAAGACCGGTTGGGGCTGCTCGTCGAGCCGCCCAGCCGCATCTTCAGCGGAAAACTGGAAGGCAACGTCAAGACCGGCTGGCAGCAGCGCTTTGCCCAGCGCGCCGGTGCGACCGTCACCAAGGGGTCAGACGACCGCATCGTGTGGCGCCAACACTGGATGGCGCTGGTGGGGCGCATCGGTTGGGTCTTCTGGATTCCCTTTCTGCTGGCCATCATGATCGGCATCTTTTGGTATGTCAATGAGATCAGGGCGCCGGAGGAAGTCATTGCCACAACCAGTATCATCGAAGTCTTCCTGGGGCTGGCGGTGATTGCGTTCCTTCTGCGTCTCGGTTGGGTGATCATCGACTGGTATAACGACACCTACGAGGTCACGAAGACCACTGTCATCAACCTCAAGCAACTGCCCTTCGGGCTGCGCCAACAGCGGCGGTCGGCAGGGCTGGGGCAGGTCCAGAATGTCGAGATGCGCATTCCTTCGCCGATTCACCTGTTGTTCAATTTTGGCACGGTGACGATCCAAACCGCGGCGGAAGATGGGGCGCTCGTCTTCAGTTCGGTGCCGGATCCGCGCTTCGTGTCGGGCGAAATCTCGCGGCGCATCGAGCAGTTCCAGCGCAGCGCCGAAGAGGAACAGACGCGGCGGCGCATGGAAGATCTGCCCGATTGGTTCGAGATGTACAACCGGATGAACGCCGGCAATCAGCCACAGCAGCCAGGCGCCTTCCCTTCACCGCCGCCGGTGCGGCCTACCAGCCGAAGCTGAGCCGGTCGATCAGCCGTTTGGGCAGGTGCGCCGCCCGCATCTGGTTTTGCGTCAGCTCGATAGGGTAGGCGATGCGATGATAGGCCCAGACCAGCCGCTCCAGGTCGAGAATGGCGTATGCGGCGCGGGCGTCGTTGTCGCGCGGCTGTCCCACACTGCCGGGGTTGAGAATGAACCGCTGCGTCGGCGAGATCTCCAGTTGGTGCGCATGGTCAGGATTCGGCTGCAGCAGGTCGACGGTAGCCATCTGATGCAGATCGCTCACCCCTTCCGCCAGCGTTTCATAACATTGCCAGCGGTAGATGGCGGGCTTGTGGGTGTGACCCACCAGACAGATGCCTTTCGCCATGACCGCAAAGTTCTCCATCGCCACCGAAGGCGTCAGGATGTATTCCCAGACAGGCTCCCGCGGGCTGGCATGGGTGACCAAAACGTCGTCGGCGCCCTGGGGCTGCACTGGCGTCACCGGCAGTTCCTCCAGGTAGGTGCGATTGGCGGGCGTCAACTGTGCCCGCGTCCAAAGCACCGCCTGTCGCGCCTGTGGGTTGAAATCGTCGACATTGATGCCGGGGCGCCCCAGCACGGCCCAGTCGTGGTTGCCCATGACGCAGAGCGCCGTCTGTTCCCGCACCAATTCGACGCACTCGTTGGGCTTTGGCCCGTAGCCGACGACATCGCCCAGACACCAGGCGACGTCGTACTGGCCTGCCGCCGCAGCCAGGACGCTCTCCAGGGCTGCGAGATTGCCGTGAATGTCCGAAAGAATCAGTACACGCATACATGAAATTATGGGGCATGGAGCGCGAAATGGAGAAACGACCTGGCGGCGCGCGTCGATGCGCACTGGCGACAGAATCCGTTTCGCTTCCGGCTGCTGTCCGTGATATTGTTCCAGCTTATGCAGAGAGCAGCGAACCATGCACGTGGCGGCGACCAGGTCGGTCCCTTGCAGCACGTCGGCATTCTCCATCATCCTAAGAAACCGGATTCGCAACTGTTGGCCCAGCAGATCGGCGAATTCCTGCATGCGGCTGGCGTGGCTGAAATCTGGCATGAGTCCGCCTGGGAGGAAGAAGCCACCATCGCCCATCTGCCTGACGTGGACCTGCTGATCACGCTGGGCGGCGACGGCACGCTGCTGCGCGCAGCGCGGATGGGCGCGCGCTACAAAGTGCCGATGCTCGGGGTAAAGATGGGCCGGCTGGGGTTTCTCGCCGAGGTGCAGCCGCAGCATTGGGAGGAGCCGCTGCGCCGCGTCCTGGCCGGCGACTGCTGGGTGGAGCAGCGTCTGATGGTGCGGGTGCACGTCGAACGCACGACGCCCGCCCGCTACGTGCTCTGCACCTATGATGCGCTGAACGATGTGGTCGTCAGCCGCGGCAATCTGGCGCGCGTGGTGCGCATCTCCGCTGAACTGGATGATGGCTACTTGACCACCTATACCTGTGATGGTTTGATCGTCAGCACGGCGACCGGGAGCACCGGCTATGCGCTGGCTGTCGGCGGCCCGGTGATGCCGCCCGAGCTGCGCAACATCCTGGTCATCCCGATTGCGCCGCATCTGAGCATGGATCGCGCAGTGATCCTCTCCGAAGGCGCCACCGTGCGCCTGCGCGCTCAAAGCGACTATCCGTCGATGTTGACGGTGGATGGCCAAGTAGTCGTAGAACTGGAAGAGGGCGACGAGGTGATCGTCGTGGGCAGCCCGCATCTGGCTTTGTTCGTGCGGGTGCGCGAACGCAGCTATTTCTATCAGACGCTGATGGAGAAGATGCAGTGGACGGTCTGAGCGCGTGTTGTGAAAATGGCTCACGCCAGGTCGCAAAGACGCCAAGTCGCATCAGATCATTATCGGCGCCGATTCGGCAGGGCGTCTGCCGGCGATGCCGCGCCGGACAAACAGCAGCAAACATACGAGTGACTCAATTTTTTACGGACGGTGAACTCACATGAACGCTTTTCAAGGACAGGGCAGCGCCCAGCCAACCGAAACAACTGGCGGTGATGGGGGCGTGGTGCTCTATTGCGCCAACCACCCGGAGACGGAAACCTACCTGCGCTGCAACAAATGCGGCAAGCCGATCTGCCTCAAATGCGCCGTGCTGACGGAAGTCGGCTATCGCTGCAAAGAGTGTATCCGCGAGCAGCAGAATGTTTTCTACAATGCGATGACCTACGACAACTGGATCGCCTTTGGCGTGGCGGCGGGCATCACGATGGTGGCCTGGCCCATTGTCTCTTTGTTGTTGGGTATGTTCCCCTTCTTTGGCTTCATCATTGCTGCGTTGATTGGTTCTGGCGCCGGCGCGTCCCTGGGGCAGATCATCCGCAAGTCGGTGGGCAAGCGGCGTGGCCGCTATATCCGCCATTTCACCATGGCCGGGATTTTCACCGGCTTTTTACTGCTGGTGGCGATTACGTTAATCTGGTTTCCAGCAACTGCAGTCGCCGTCAGCTTGCCGGGGCTGCTCTTTGCCGTCTTGGCAATGATTGCTGCCTGGCAGTTTCTACGTTGGTAAATTGATGGGCCGCCCGATTGCGACGGCGAAATCGAGGGTTTGCCCATGCAAGTCGAATTGACGCGCTCGGATCAGCGCCGCATCACGGCCAGCCTGTTCACGACGGAAAGCATCTTCAGCGCTGCCTTCATCGCGTCGATCACGCTGTTGGCGATCAACGCTACGGAACTCTCCGGCAGCGAAGCCTTCGCCGGCGTGCCCAGCACCGTCGCCCTGCTTGGCCGCGCGCTGATTGCCGTGCCCATGGGCTGGCTCATGGATCGCACCGGACGCCGCCCCGTCGTCGTGCTCGGCTACACCTTTGGCATGCTCGGCTTTCTCCTCAGCGGGCTGTCCATCGGCTGGATGTCCTTTCTGATCCTCTGCCTGGGCGCGGGGCTGGCAGGCGTCGCCAACGGCGCCAGCCAGCAGGCGCGCTTCATCGCCTCGGAAGTCTGGCCGCAAAGTCAGCGCGGGCGCATCATTGGCTACATCGTCTTTGCCGGCACCATTGGCGCGATCTTTGGGCCGCTGCTGGTGCCGGTGGCCGCCGACATTGCAGCGCGGGTCGGGCTGCCGGCCAACGCCGGTCCCTACTACATGGGCGCCGGCTTCTGCCTGGTTGCCCTGCTCCTGGCCTTCCTGCTTTTGCGCCCCGACCCGATCGTGTTGAGCCGGGCGCAGGACCGCAGCGAACGGGCGGCCAGCGCTGCGCCGCCGCCGCTGGAACGCCCCCTCTCCGAAATCTTTACACGCCCGCTGGTGCTCCTGGCGGTCGCGTCCATGGTGATCGGCCAACTGGTGATGACGATGATCATGGTGATCACGCCCGTGCACATGACCCACGCCGCCCACACCACGGGCGACATCTCTTTTGTCATTATGGCGCACACCCTGGGCATGTTTGGGCTGGCGCCGCTCACCGGCTGGCTGATCGAACGGCTGGGGTCGCGCGCCATGATGGCCTACGGCGCGCTGATCCTGGTGATCTCCTCGCTGATGGCGCCGTGGGCAAGCAATGTCCCTACGCTCGCCATTGCGCTCTTTTTGCTGGGGCTGGGCTGGAACTTCTGTTTTGTGGCCGGCTCCACCTTGCTGGGCAGCCAACTGCACGCCAGCGAGCGCGGGCGCGTTCAGGGCACAAACGACATGTTGGTGGCGCTGGCGTCCGGCGCCGGCAGCCTGACCACCGGCTTGATCTTCGCCGGCGGCGGCATGTGGGCGATCGGCTTCACCGGGCTGGCGCTGACGATGCTCTTTGCCGGCGCCGGCATCTGGCTGGTGCGGCGCAGCTTCGTCGTCCAGCACGGTCAGGGCATCGCGCCATAAGATAGCTACACAGAGGTCACGGAGGCCGCGCGGAGGCCACAGAGAGAACGCAGAGGCTGTTTGTACAGATCCCTTTGACGCGGAGGAGCAGAGGTTCGCAGAGAAAAAATTCGGTGCGATTCTAGGGCAGTTCCTCTGCGTTTCTCTGCATCTCTGCGTTCGCTGTGTATAGGTTTGTCCAGGTACTACCCATGCCCACGGTCACGCGGTTGCAGATTCAGAAGAAAAACAAGGAACGAGTCAACGTCTTTTTGGACGGCGAGTATGCCTTTGGCGTGGCGCTGGACATTGCCGTGGAACTGCGCAAGGGCCAGGAACTGGATGCTGCGGACGTCGCCCGTCTGCGCGATGCCGACACGCTGACGCAAGCCTACCAGCGCGCGGTGCGCTATCTGGGCGTGCGCCCACGCAGTCAGGCGGAGATCGAGCGCTATCTGCGCGGCAAGGAGTACGACGAGGGCGTGATCGCCGCCACGGTGGCGCGGCTGGTGGCGCAAGGCTATCTGGACGATGGCGCCTTCGCCCAATATTGGCGGGAGAATCGCGACCGCTTTCGCCCGCGCAGCGCCGCCGCCTTGCGCGCCGAACTGCGCCAGAAGGGGGTCGACCGCGCCGACGTCGACGAAGCGCTGACGGGACTGGACGAAGAAACCGCGGCGTGGGCCGCGGTCGCCGGCAAACTTGCCCGGTGGGAAGCGCTGCCGCCGGATGAGTTCACGCAGAAGGTGACGGCGTTTCTCGGTCGCCGCGGTTTCGGCTATTCGACAATTCGCGCGGTCTGTCGCCGGGCGCGCAACGAGATCGATGGAGCAAGCGAAGCAGATCATGGCTAAAATGAAGCGCCCAAAGTTCAGAGTGCGTTCGTGGTCCTTCGAGGATATCCCAGGCATTGTGGCCTGTCATCGGGCCGCCTATCCCGAATACGCAGAAAGCGCTTATTACACCGAGCGTTACTACGAGATGCAGTTTGCTGCGTTCCCCGAAGGCCAATTTCTGGCTGAAGCCGACGGCGAGGTGATCGGCTACGCTACGTCGTTGATCGTCCAACTCGACGACGAAGCGCACTGGTACACCTACGAAGAGATCACCGGCGGCGGCACCTTCAGCACCCACGACCCCAGCGGCGACACGCTCTATGGCGCGGACATCGGCGTGCGCCCCACCTGGAGGCGCACAGGCGTATCCCGCGCACTCTACGAGAAGCGCGTACAGCTCATGAAGCGCTACAATCTGCGCCGCATGGTCGCCTATGGCCGCATCCCTGGCTACACCGAACATGCCGGCAAGATGACCGCCGAAGAGTACGTGCAGAAGGTGATCAACGGCGAGATGACCGATCCCTCGCTCAAGGCGCATCTCAAGGCCGGCTACACCGTGCGCCGCGTCCTGCTCGATTTCCTGTGGGACAACTCCAGCCTCAACTATTCGACGCTGCTGGAGATGGACAACTCCAACTACCAGCCGGAGAAGCGCAAGATCGCCGCGGCGCCGCTGCAGCGGGTCGTGCGGCGCATCCGCATCTGCGCCGGCCAGTGGTTCATGCGTCGCATCCAAACCTGGGAGGAGTTCGAGCGCACAGCCACTTTCTTCGCCGACACGGCCGACACCTATCACTCCCACTTTCTGGTGCTGCCGGAACTCTTCACCGCCCAACTCTTTTCGTTGATGCCGTCGGATTTGGAGTCGCGCGATGCGATTCGCCGGCTGGCCGGCATGACCGACCGCTACATCGCCCTGTTCTCAGACCTGGCGCAACGGCACGGCCTCTACATCATTGCCGGCTCGCAGCCGGTGATCCGCGACGGCGACCTCTACAATGTGGCGCATCTCTTTTCGCCGAGCGGCAGCGTCTACACGCAGGATGCGCTGCACATCCCCCCCATCGAGCGCACCGACTTCGACATCGAACCGGGCGATGACGTGCGGGTCTTCGATACGCCGCTGGCGCGCATCGGCATCCAGGTTGGCTACGATGTGGAGTTCCCGGAGCTGGCGCGCCTGCAAACGCTGGCCGGCGCCGAGGTGATCTTTGTGCCCTACAGCACCGACGAACGCAAAGCCTTCGACCGCATCCGCATCACTGCGCAGGCGCGGGCCGTGGAGAATTTCATCTATGTTGTGATCGCCGGCAACACAGGCAATCTGCCTACGGTGAAGAACTATTTGATCAACTACGGCCGCGCCGCAGTCTTCACACCCAGCGACTTCCCATTTCCGCCCCACGCCACCGCGGGCGAAAGCGAGGCGAACGTGGAGACCGTGCTGATCACGGAACTCGATCTGACGGCGCTGGCGCAGCAGCGCGATGTGGCCAGCGTCCGCCATCTCTACGACCGCCGCTCTGACCTGTATGACGTGCGGGCGAAGAGATCGGTGAAGGTGGTGAGGATTGAGTGAGATTGGAGATTGAGAGATTAGGAGATTGGGGGATTGGGGGGCATGGAGGGGCAGGCGTTTTGTGGGTTTTGTGGGGCGAAGTTTGCGGATGGGCAGCCGTGGCCGCGGGTGTGCGGCGCGTGCGCGCATGTGACCTATCGTAACCCGCTGCCGGTGGCCGTGCTGATCGCACCGGTGGACCTGGGCGGGCAAGTCGGCGTGCTGGCAGTGCGCCGGGCGATTGCGCCGCGCGTGGGCTGGCTGGCGCTGCCCGGCGGCTTTATCGAGATGGGTGAGAGTTGGGAGGAAGCGGCAGTGCGCGAAGCACGGGAGGAGATGGGCGTCACCCTCCCGGCGGACGCGGTGCGCGTTTTCGCCGTGCGTTCCGCGCCCGACGTGCTCATCGTCTTTGGCCAGGTGGACCCGCTGCCGCTCGCCAGCTTGCCGCCGCTGCTGCCCACCGCCGAAGCCAGCGAGATCGTCGTGCTCACCGCGCCAGAGGAACTCGCTTTTCCGCTGCACACCGCCGTCCTGCGCGACTATCTGGGGTGAGGGGGGGCGAGTTGCGAGGGGCGAGAGCATCCCATCGGCGCCAGCCCCACTTCAAAATTCACCATTCACCATTCACAATTCACAATTTCGCATTCTCCATTCCGCATTCCAAGGACTCCAAACCATGACCGCTCCATCACCCGAAAACTACGACCCCCAGTGGCTGCGCTGGGCCAAAGAAATTCAGGCCATCGCCCAGAACGGGCTGACCTATGCCGAAAATCACTATGACCGCGAGCGCTACCTGCAACTGCGGCGCATGGCCGCGGAGATGTTCGCCGCCGGCGCCGACGCCGAAGTCGCCAAAGTGCTGGCGCGCCTTGAACTGGAGGAAGGCTACGCCACGCCCAAGGTCGATGTCCGCGGCGCGGTCTTCCACGACGGGAAGATCCTGCTGGTGCGCGAGTTGGCGGATCAGGGCCGCTGGACCCTGCCCGGCGGCTGGGCCGACCCGAATGACACGCCGAGCGCCGCGGTAGTGCGCGAGATTTTCGAGGAGGCGGGGCTGACCGCGCGCGCCGTCAAGCTGATCGCCGTCTACGACCGCAGCCGCCATCCCCACGACCCGCCCCATCCCCAGCACGTCTACAAGCTCTTTTTCCTCTGCGACAGTGTCGGCGGGACGCTGCAAGATAGCCACGAAACCGGCGAAGGCGCCTTTTTCGCCGCCGATGCCCTGCCCGAACTATCCATCGCCCGCGTGACTGCACAGCAGATCGCGCGCTGCTTCGCCCACTTCCACGATCCCGCGCTGCCCACCGAGTTTGACTGAACCCTCGCAACTTTCCCCGCAACTTTGTGTTTCTAACTCGTGTAATTGCGACAGGAACAGGACGCGCTATTCCAGATAGGATTTTTCGACCATGCACGAACAGGCCAACGCACCTGCCATCAACGATGGCGCCTCCCCCCGCCGCATTGTCATTACCGGGCTGGGCGGCGTCACGCCGTTGGGCCTGACGATGCATCAGACCTGGGCCAAATTGCAGGCCGGCGTCTCCGGCATCGATTCCATCACCAAGTGTGACACGACCGATTTGCGCGTCACCTTTGCCGGCGAGGTGCGCGGCTTCGATCCTGGCAACTATCTTGACCGCAAAGAGGCGCGGCGGCTCGATCCCTACATTCAATATGCGCTGGTGGCCGCCCAGGAGGCTATTGCGGATGCGCGCCTGGACATGGCGCATGAGGAGCCTACCCGCGTCGGTGTGATCGTCGGCAGCGGCATCGGCGGGTTGCAGTCCTACTCCGAGAACATCGCCACAGCCCAGGCCAGGGGGCTGCGCAAAGTCAGCCCGTTCATGATCCCGAACATGCTGGTGGACAGCGCAGCCGGCAAGATCGCCATCGACTTCAACATGCAAGGGCCAAACCACGCTGTGGTGAGCGCATGCGCCAGCGGCACCTCTGCCTGCGGCGAAGCCTTCGAGTTGCTGCGTCGCGGCGACGCCGACGTGATGGTGGCCGGCGGCGCTGAAGCGGCCATTTTACCCATCGTCGTCTCCGCCTTCGACGTGATGGGCGCGCTCAGCACCCGCGTCGACAATCCTGCCGCGGCCTGTCGCCCCTTCGACAACGACCGCGACGGCTTTGTCATGAGCGAAGGCGCCGTCATCCTGGTCATCGAGACCGCCGAGCACGCGCTGGCGCGCGGCGCGCGCATCTATGCCGAGGTGATCGGCTACGGCAGCAGCGCCGACGCCTATCACATGGCCGCGCCCCACGACACCGGGCGCGGCGCAGTGAGCGCGATGCGCATGGCGTTGGCGAAGGCGCAGGATTACGGCGTCGGCCCAACCCAGATCGACTACATCAACGCCCACGGCACGGCCACCCGTCTCAACGACAGAGGCGAGACGTTGGCCATCAAGCAGGTCTTTGGCGAACATGCCTATACCGTGCGCATCAGCAGCACGAAGAGCATGACCGGCCACCTGCTTGGCGCAGCCGGCGCGCTGGAAACCGCCGTCTGCGCCAAGGTGATCGAAACGGGCGTGATCCCACCGACCATCAACCTCGACAACCCTGACCCAGAATGCGATCTGGACTATACGCCTCACCGGGCGGTGCAGAGCGATGTGGCGGTGACGTTGAGCAACAGCTTTGGCTTTGGCGGCCATAATGCCTGTATTATGTTGCGCCGGTTTGCTTAGTGTTTGTGGCATCTTCGCAATCATCTGAGGGGTGGCACGAACTAGCGCACCCCTGCGGTTGGCCTCACCCCGGAAGATTGAGAAGAGACTGTTTGTGGGTAGCACCCGGCAAGGAGAAAAATGATGGCCGACACCGGCAACAGCAATCGGGAGAATTCGGCGCCACTCAACGGCGCCGGTGCGCTGGGTGCATCGGCGCCTGCGCCCGACAGCGCAAGCGCGCCCGCCACGCGCGAATACACGCCGCGCTTCGCCCACATCGTGGGGTGGGGCTACCAGGTGCCCTCCAAAGTGATCACCAACCAGGATCTCGAGCAGATCGTGGACACTTCGGACGAGTGGATCCGCTCGCGCACCGGCATCGCTGAGCGTCACGTCGCGGCGGACCCCAAAGAGACGACCTCCTCCCTGGCCATCGCCGCGGCGCGCAAGGCGCTGGAAGTAGCCGATGTGCCCGCGGCCAAAGTGGACTTAATCATTTGCGCCACCACGACGCCCGAATACAGCTTCCCCGCCACCGCCTGCCTGATCCAGGACGCGCTGGGTGCAGTCAACGCCGGCGCTTTCGACTTGAGCGCGGCCTGTTCGGGGTTCGTCTATGGGCTGAGCATGGCGCGCGGCCAGATCATCGCCGGCGACGCCGAGTATGTGCTGGTCATTGGCGCGGAAACGCTCAGCCGCATCGTCGACTGGACTGACCGCGAGACCTGCGTGCTCTTCGGCGACGGCGCGGGCGCGGTGCTGGTGGCGGCCAGCGAGGTGCCCGGCGGCATCCTGGCCTGCGAACTGGGGAGCGACGGCTCCGGCGGCAACGCGCTGATCCTGCCCGCAGGCGGCAGTGCCTTGCCGACCAGCCTGGAGACGGTGAGCAGCGGCCAGCATTATGTCAAAATGGATGGCAAGGCGGTCTTCCGCTTTGCCACCCGCGTCATGGCCAACGCCACCCGACGCGTGCTGGAGCGCGCCGGCTACACCCCTGCGGATGTCGATCTGGTGGTGCCGCACCAGGCCAACCTGCGCATCATCCAGAACAGCGTGCTCAACCAACTCAAAATCCCGGAAGACCGTGTCTTCGTCAACTTGCAGAAATACGGCAACACCAGCACAGCCAGCATCCCCATTGCTCTGTGTGAGGCCATCGACGCCGGGAAACTGCACCCAGGAGACACCGTGGTCTTCGTCGGCTTCGGCGCCGGCCTCACGTGGGCTGCCTGTTGTCTGGACTGGCGCACGCCGGTGGAGCGTCGTTCGACCGACTGGTGGAAGGCGACGCGCCGCCAGGCCACCTACGGCGCCGCCGCCGCGCGCAGCGTCTTCAAGCGCGCGGTGCGCTGGGTCTACGATGTGCTGCCCACCGACCCCGAAGCGCCGGCGCGCGAGGATGTGCGCGAGCGCACGCCTGCCGACGGCAAAGAGGCGGCCCCGGTGAAGCCGCGGGAGAAGAGTTGAGCGGCATGGAAGATAGAAATAGACCGCGGATGACGCGGATTTGGCGGATTTTCGCGGATTTGAAATCAGTATCCGTGCCCCTTTGAGGCACAATCAGCAATCAAAATGCTTCGCGTCTTTGCGTCTTGGCGTGAGCTATGTTCAGGATAGAAAAATCCGCGTGAATCCGCCTCATCCGCCACATCCGCGGTCTATTCCCATCTCCGCTTTGGCGTCAAGTTCACTTGTTTGCCGCTGCTGTGAATTCGTGATACAAGTATTCATGGCGCGCGTATTCTGCGCGCGCCGACAAAGTCTCAAAACTCAATTTTGTTCTCCAAAGGAGATAATTCCATGAGCGAAATCATCTATGTCCACGCCCGCGAAGTGCTGGACAGCCGCGGCAACCCCACGGTGGAAGTGGAAGTGCAGCTTGACAGCGGCGTGACCGGTTCGGCCATCGTGCCCAGCGGCGCCAGCACCGGCATGAACGAGGCCCTGGAACTGCGCGACGGCGACAAGGCTCGCTACGGCGGCAAGGGCGTGATCAAGGCCGTCGACAATGTCAACGACCTGATCGCCGACGAGCTGATCGGCATGGAAGCCACCGAGCAGGTTGCCATCGACGAGCTGATGCTCGCCTTGGACGGCACGGAAAACAAGAGCAAACTGGGCGCCAACGCTGTCCTCGGCGTGAGCATGGCCGTGGCCAAGGCCGCCGCAGCCGACATCGGTCTCCCGCTCTATCGCTATCTGGGCGGCATCAACGCCCGTGTGCTGCCCGTGCCGATGATGAACATCCTCAACGGCGGCAAACATGCCGAGAACAGCACCGATTTCCAGGAGTTCATGGTGATGCCGGTGGGCGCCGAGAATTTCCGCGAGTGCGTGCGGTGGGGCGCCGAAATTTACCAGAGCCTCAAGAAAGTGCTCCACGACGGCGGCTACAGCACCAACGTGGGCGACGAGGGCGGTTTTGCCCCCAGCCTGGGCGGCAACGTCAAGGCCGTGGAAGTGATCCTCAAGGCCATCGAAAAGGCCGGCTACAAGCCCGGCGAAGATGTCTTCATCGCCCTGGACCCGGCGGCCAGCGAACTTTACAATGCCGAGACCGGTCTCTACGACCTGGGCATCGAAAAGCGTAAGCTGAGCAGTGAAGAGATGGTGGACCTGTGGGCCGATTGGGTTGCCCGCTTCCCGATCATCAGCCTGGAAGACGGCATGGCCGAGAATGACTGGAAGGGCTGGAAACTGCTCCACGATCGCGTCGGCGACAAGGTGCAGTTGGTGGGCGACGACCTGCTGGTGACCAACGTGAAGTTCATCCGCCGCGCCATTCAGGAAAAGGTGGCCAACGCGCTGCTGATGAAGGTCAATCAGATCGGCTCGCTCACCGAATCCGTTGCCGCCATCGAGATGAGCCAGCGTGCGGGCTGGGCGGTCATCACCAGCCACCGCTCCGGCGAGTCCGAGGACGCCACCATCGCCGACATCGCCGTGGCCTACAACACCGGGCAGATCAAGACCGGCGCACCGGCGCGCAGCGACCGCATCGCCAAGTACAACCAGCTGCTGCGCATCGAAGAGGAACTGGGCGACACGGCGGTCTTCCCCGGCCGCGCAGCGTTCCCGCACTTGCGGAACGCGTAAGAACTATGAAAAATGCTGCGATTGGGCGGTTGC
>JAPKMV010000119.1 GCA_026645635.1 Caldilineaceae bacterium | reverse complement strand
GAAGTGGCGTCGCGTTCCACCGTCAGCCGGTTGGGCGCGGTGCCGCTGTTCACTGCCGCGCTGTTGAGCCACGGCGAATCATTCGCCTCATCCCAGGTGATACCGAACAACTGGCCATTGGTGTACTTCGCCAGCGCGTAGGACTGGGAATCCGGGACGACAAAGAGCGTATAGAAACTCTCGAACGCACCATCCTCGCCGAACATCAACCCGTAGGCCGTCTGGTAGAAGGTATCCTCGCGGCGGACAATCGTTTCGTAGCGACCATTGATCTGTTCCCCGGTGGGCGCACGGTAGAGGCAGATAAAGGTTGCGGCCGTCGCGGTGCGGTATTCACCGTTGACATAAGCCGCCTGACACTGCTGCTGCACGTCGACAAACCAGCCGCTGTCGGCGCGGCTGAAGTCGTCGCGATAGACCTGACTGATCCGGTTCATCTGGAAGGCGTCGAAGTAGGCGATCGCTCCGTCGCCGTAGCCCGCCCAATTGGCCAGCGCCACAAAGCCGTTGCCGGGGAAGGAGTTGTCTGCAACCTCCGCCACCACCACGCCGTTGACCGAGAGCACGATGCGCGCACCTTCACGCCGCGCCTTGAGGATGTTCGGCGTGGCGCCCGGCTCCACCGCCGCGCTGCTCAGGAAGGGGTTGCCCGGTGCGCCCGTCAGATTTGTCCACGCGCCGCCGCTGAAGCGCTGCAGCCCAAAGGTTTGTGCTGTCGGATCGACCCAGAAGACATAAAACTGGCTGCTGTTGCTGATGCTCTTGCTGTTCATGCCAAAGACCAGACCGTAGATGCTCGGGTCAACGGCGCTTTGCTTCGCAGCGTAGACGCGGAAGGCGCCGTTGGCCAGCGCATTGGCCGGCGCCGGTGCAAAGCAGATCTGGTTGTAGGTCTGCACGCCGATGCCGTAAGCGTCGACCTGTCCGTCAGGCGGCTGCGCCAGGTCGACATAATCGAATGCGCAGGTGGCGTCACTGGAGACCGACCAGCCGCTGGCAGGATTGGTGAAGTCGTCGGCGAAGAACTGCACCTGCGGCGTGGCCGTCGCGGTTGCCGTAGGGCCGGACGGCTGTGTCGGCGTGGCGCTGGGGGTGGATGTGACCGACGGCGTGGCCGTGGCGGTCGCGGTGGCGAGCCTTGTGCCTTCCGGCGTCACCGGCGTGGGCGTGGCTGTGGGCGTGTTGGTGGCGACATGGGTGCCGGTGGCGGTCGGCGGCGTTGTGGGGGTGGCCGTTGCAGTGGGCGTATTGACGGTGGCCGTTGCGGTGAGTGTCGGGCCGCCTGCTGGCGCACGATCAGCGGCAGGTTGACGGCCTGGCCCGGCGCCGGGCCGGTGCCCGTGGCTGTGGGCGTTGCCGTCGGGGTGGCGGGACTGTCGCTCAAGTTGACGCGCCAGATGCTGCGCCCGTGGGTGGCGGCGAAGAGCTTGTCGCCCGCGCCGTTCAGCGCCAGATCGACGACCGCCACGCTGGGCAGCCCATTGTTGAAGGGAATCCAGCTATTGCCGCCGCTGGTGGTCTGGAAGACGCCGGTGTCCGTGCCGATGTAGAGGGTGTTGGCGCTGTTGGGGTCAAGGATGATCGATAAGGTCGGCACGTCGGGCAGGTTGCCGCTGATGTCTTGCCAGCTCTGCCCGCCATTGCTGCTCCTGAAGACATGGCCAGGCTGGCCGGGCGTGTGGGTCGCAAAACCGTTGAAGACTGCGTAAACCAGATCGGCGTTGGTGCGATCCACGGCCAGGCGCGACACAAAGCGGTTCGGCAGCGGCGCTTTGGTCAAGTTGCTCCAACTGCCGCCGCCATTGCGCGTCACCTGAATGTTGCCATCGGACGTGCCGGCATAGATCACGTTGCCGTCGGATGGCGCAACGGTGATGGCCGAGACATAGCCCTGGCCCTTGCTCAAATCCGGGCTGATCGGCGTCCACGCGTCGCCGCGGTCGAGCGTGCGGTAGACGCGATTGGTGCCCAGGTAGAAGGCGCCCTGCACCTGGGGATTAGCGGCGATGGGGATGTAGAAGAGCGCGGGATCTTGCTGATTGACGCCGTTGACCTTGAAATCCCAATCGCCGGTGAATGCCGGCCCCTGCTCGTTACGCTGAAAGGTCTTGCCAAAGCGTGTCCCGTACCAGATATTTGAGTTGAAGGGGTCGATCAGGGCGAAGCCGCCGTCTCCACGGTCGGCGGCAGTCCAGGCCGGCGTGCTGCCGCCGTTGGTGGTGAAGGCCTTGTTGTTGTCCTGCATCCCGCCCTGGACGATGTTGTCATTGTTCGGGTCGACGGCAAAGCCGGTGAACTGGAGCGTGGCCAGGTTGGTGTTGCGGTTCTGCCACGTCTGGCCGCCGTTGGTCGACTTCCAGACGCCGCCGTCGTTGCCCACCCAGACGACCTGGGGGTTGTTGCGGTCGATGGCGATGGCGTGCATGTCGGGGTGCAGCGAGCGGTCGGGCGAGGAGTTGGGCGAGAGGTCGCTCCAGGTCGCGCCGCCGTCATTGGTGCGCACGACCACGCGCAAGATGCGGAAGTCGGCCAGCGACTCGCCCACATAGTCCGCCATGCCGCCGAGAAAGAGCGTGTTGGCATTCTGCGGATGGGTTGCGATCACGTGGGAATACCAGCATTGGCTGCCGCAGAAGTTGTAGTTGCCGGTGCTGACCTGCGTCCAGTTGGCGCCGCCGTTGTCGGTGCGGAAGACGACGGCGCCGTCATATTGGTTGGGAACCATCAAATGGAAGCTGGCGTAGACCGTCTGCGGGTTGGCGGTGCTCAGCGCCAGGCGCACGCGCCCGACCTGAATCTGCTGCGGATTGGGCAGGCCGCCGGCCAGGAGCGCCCAGTTGTCGCCACCGTCGGTGCTGCGGAAGACGCCATAGCCGTAGAACGCCGCATAGAGGGTGGACGGTGTGGCCGGGTTGATGACCAGGTCGGTGGCGCCGTTGCAGTCCTGACAAGTGAGCACCGCCTCCCAACTCTGGCCGCCGTTCTGCGAGCGGAAGATGCCGCGCGGCGGGCTGGCGGGGCCGGCGACGCCGCTCACGGCGGAGGTCGCGTAGATCAGATTGGAATTCTGCGGATCGATCACAATCTCCGCCACGGCGATGCCGCCGAAGACATTGCCGCCTAAGAGCGTCCAGGTTTGGCCGCCATCGGTGGTTTTGAGGATGCCCGCGCCGTAATAGTTGTCGAGGCCGAGCGTCGGCTCGCCGGTGCCGGCATAGACGACGTTGGGATTTGCCGGGTCGATGGCCAGTGCGCCGATGGCGAGCGCCGGCTGGTTGTCGGTAAGCGGCGTCCAACTGGCGCCGCCGTTGGTCGTCTTCCAGACGCCCCCCTGCGCCGCACCCAGGTAGACGGTGTCGCCATCTGTCGGGTGGATCGCCAGGGCGCGCACGCGTCCCGACACATCCACCGGCTGCGACCCCATCATGGAATTGCGCATAGGCGCCGGGCCGATGCTCTGCCATTGGGGCAGCGCCGCCATGTCGCGCGCCGAGATCATGCGATTGGTCGCCTCGTACAAATGGACGAACCCGGCGCGCGGCAGCGTCTCGAGAGGATAGGCGCGCTGTGCGGCAAAGAAATTTGTGCGCTTGAGCGGCCCGTCGCCCAGCCCTTCCAACTCGGTCGTCGGCGGGCGGCCGATGGCCTTGGTCAGCTCGCCGATCGTATGTTTGCCGGCGGACTCGGTGGGCAGCGTGGTGATGTCCAACTGCCAGCTATCGGCCCACGTTGCAGCCGCTGCCACGGCCGCGGTTGTCTGGCCGCTGCTCAAAACGGGTGGCAGCGGCTGTGCCGGCAGCGACCCTCCCGGCGGCGCCGGTGTACAGCCCGCCAGCAGCGCCAGCACCAACAGCACACTGTAGATCAGCGCGCCGCTCCTGGTCTTGGGGTGTCCGAAATGTCTTGTTCTGTGCACTTTGTTTGCCTCCTCGTTATGATAGATGTTCACCGCTGCGTCTGGCTGCGATGAACGACGACCACGGATGGAGCGGGGGAAGGCGACTATCTCATGCGCCGGGGGAGCAGCATTGGAACATAGCTGGCCTGGATTGGGCGAATTTTCGCTGATCGAATCTGCGATGACCCGCCCTATCCGTGTCAGCCGCGTTCTATTTCAACGGGCTGAACGGATGCCGCCGCGGCGGGCGCGATCACCGTGAGAAAGCTGAGGGTGGCGTCGCCGTCGTTGCGGACGCCGTGGGGCGCGCCGGCCGGCGCCAGGATCAACTCGCCGGCTGCGCATAGGCGCGTCTCGTCGCCGACGGTGAAGATGCCCGCGCCTTCCAGCACCAGGTAAAATTTGTCCTGCGTCGGATGGTCGTGCAGATGCTGTTCCTGGCCCGGCAGCAGCGTATTCAGCCCGACAAGCAGCCGCTCACTCTGGAAAAAGGTGAACTTGAAGGGCTTGTCCTGGCGTTCCTGGGCGTGGGCGAGCGGGCGGATGAAGTTGGACATAGCACGGCTCCCGTGAAGTCTGAATTGTGAATCGTGAATGCTCAATCGTGAAGTCAGTCAGCGCGGCTGCGCCGGCGCCGGCGGATGCAGAGCCAACTCCAGATAGAGCAGGCGCACGAACTTCTCGCCGATCTTGACCCGGTCACTCTCGCCCGTGAGCTTGAAATCCAGACTCGTCCAGAATTTCAGCGCGGAATGGTTGAACTGCTCGACGCCGAGACGCACCTTTGTCATTCCTGCCGAGCCGGCCAGCCAGGGGCGCAGCAACTGCCACGCCTGCCGACCAATGCCACGGCGCTGCAACGGCTCCGCCACCATGAGCATGCCGATGTAGGCGACGCCCTCCGCCGGCCAGTGGCGGCGAAAATCGATTACGCCCACCAACTCGGCGCTGGCATCCGGTGCAGCAGAGTCGGCCGGCCGGACGATGCCGAGCATGGTGCGCCCCGGCGCCTCCGCCGCGACCGCAGCCAGATCGCGCGCTGCCTGGTCCGGTGGGCATCCCGGTAAGTCGTAGAGCGCCCAGTACCCGGGCGTCGCCGCGTAGACCGCCTGAAGCGCAGCCGTGTGTAGCGCGGGATCGAGTGGCAGCAGCGAGATGGTTGTGCGCATGGTGGCTGGTAAGTGTTGCGTATTACGTGTTACGTGCTGCGTGTTACAAGGGGCGAGTTGCGAGGAGATACACCGCCCCTCGCAACTCGCCCCTCGCCCCTCCTACAAATACCGTCCGATATCGGCGCGCAGTGTTGCCAGCAGGTCGCGGGCGGACTCCATGTCGGCGGAGAGTTTTTCCAGCTTGTCGCGTTCGACGCGCACGAAGCGGGTATAGGGCGCGACCGCCTCGCGCATACGCTGGGTGCTGCCACCCAGTTCTTTCTCAAACTGCGCAGTGATCGCCTGATCCAATTGTTGGCGCAGCTCGGCGACCCGGTTGCGCAGGTCGATCTTGAGGCGGTTGCGGCGGTAGGGCAGCACGTACAGCCCCAATGCGGCCAGCACGCCCGCGCCGAGCACGCCGGTGAAATCGAGCAGCGTCGTGTGGAGCATCGCCACGAGCAGCGCGCCCAGCCCCAGCGCGCTGGCCTCCACGGCCGCAGTCTGCAACAGTGCGGTCTGCACCTGTTGGAGCAGCTTGGCCGACTCTGCGCGCGGGTCGTAGCCGTCCACCACGCCCTGCGCGGCGCGGCCCACGCTGACGATCAGATTTTGGCGGTTGAAGTCGAACTCGCTGTCCAGCCGCCCGACTATCTGGTCGGAATGGAGCGCGGCGCGGCGGTTCATGAAATCGGTGAGGTCGCGCCATTGGCGATACTCGCGCTCCACCAGCCAGTCGATCAGCTCGTTGGTGTGGCGGTCGACCTCGCGCGAGGTGTCGGCGACGACTTCGCGCTCGAACGCGGCGCGCAGCTTGTCGCCGTTGACCAGGTCGAAAATGTTCCAGATGCTCAGCGTCTCGTCGAAAAACTTGTCGCCGCGTTCGGTGAGGGCGTAGAGCACGTTCTCCACGTGGCTGAGGTGATACTTGAAGTCGCGGCGCATGTCGGCTTCGTAGCCGCTGAGCTGCTCCTCCACGCTGTCGAGCGCCAGGAAATCGTCGCGCAGGATGGTGCGGCGGCTCTCGATCAGCGCGCCGTACTGCGCCGTGATGCGGCTGCTCACGCCCAGCGGGTTCTCCAGCTTCAGGCGCAGACGCGCGCCGGCATCCAGGCTGCTGCGCACGTAGGACTCCAGCGGTGCGAACTGGCTCTGCTCCCAGGCCGCGCCGCGGGGGGCGTCAGCGCCGGCTGCGCGCGCCGCCAGCTTGGCCTGGAGCGCCTGGCGCGCGCTCACCGCAAAGACCTGTGGCTCGGCGTCGAGCAGCAAAGCAGCGTTGCGCGTGACGAAGTCGATGATCTGTTTGCGTTCCTGTGTGTCCTCGATCAGGTCGATCTTGTTGATGACGACGACGATCTTCTTGCCCCATTGGCGGATGCGCTCCAGGAAGGCGCGCTCGCTCTCGCTGAAGGGGCGGTCGGCGCTGGTGACAAAGAGCACCAGATCGCTGCGCGGCACAAAGTGCTCGGTGATCTCCTGGTGGCGCTGGATGACGGCGTTGGTGCCCGGCGTGTCCACCAGGCTGATCTCCTGGAGCCACGCCACCGGCAGGAAAACCGTCACCGTCTCCGGGCCGGTCTGTTCCTGGCGGAATTCGGCGCCGTGGCGCAGCACCTGGATCGTGCTGGTGGTGGGCAGCACACCTTCAGCCAGCAGCCGGTCGCCCAACATGGCGTTGAGGAACGCGGTCTTGCCTGCGTTGAACTCGCCGACGATCACGAGCAGGAACAATTCGTCGAGCTGTTCTTGGGCCTGATGCAGGAGCGCAACATCCTCCTCGGGCGCACCGAGGCGCGCCAGCAGCACGCGTAGGTCGTCGAGCAGCTTGCGTTCGCGGCGTAGAATCTTCTCTTGTTCGGGTGTCAGCAATCGTTGCAAACTGGCTTTCCTATCTTCGTTAGCGGACAATGGCGGCGCCAGGCCCGCGCCGGCGTTGGTCATCCCACACGATTGATACGCTGCGGCAGGCAAGACGGCGCGTATTGGATTCTATCATACATTGGTGCAATCCTATGCGGGAGATGTTTTTCTGAATGGAACGGCGCAAAACGCTTGTCCGCAGATGGCGCAGATTTTCGCAGATGGCAGAACAGAATTGCACGTTGCGCGGCTCCCCTGCTGGACAACGGCTGTGATGCGTGGTATTCTTCTTAATGTCATATTGACACTAACCTGATCCATCGAAACCGGAACTGTTTCGATGTTGCGAGCAAAGGAGCATGCAAATGTCAGTCAACTACAGCCAACTACCGCTGCCTGCGCACTACGACCCGGGCCGCGTCGGCGAGTTGTGGCGCGTGCCCTATGAGCAGCGTGCCGCCGAAGCCGAGGCGTGGGCCGCGCGCTTTGGGTTGACAACCGCGCGCCAGGACAGTCGGCGGGTAGCGCTGCTGGCGGTGGATGTGCAGAACACCTTCTGCCTGCCCGACTTTGAGCTGTATGTGGGCGGGCGTTCGGGCACAGGCGCAGTGGATGACAACCGCCGTTTGGTCGAATTCATCTATCACAACCTGGGCGTCATCACCGACATCATCCCGACGCTCGACACGCACCAGGCTGCGCAGATCTTCCACGCCATCTTTTTCGTCGACGCTGCGGGGCGCCATCCTGCGCCGATGACGCAGGTCACGGAGGAGGACATCGCAAAGGGCGTGTGGCGCTTCAACGACCACCTGGCCGACAGCCTTGACCTGGCTCCGGCCTATGTGGACGCCCATCTGCGCCACTACACCCACGCCCTGGCGCGCCAGGGGCGCTATGCGCTGACCGTTTGGCCCTACCACGCCATGCTCGGCAGCGTGGGCCATGCCCTGACGCCCGCTTTCGAGGAGGCGCTCTTCTTCCACAGCATCGCCCGGCTGAGCCAGCCCGATTTCCAGATCAAGGGCAACGAAACGCTGACCGAGCATTACTCGGCTTTTGGCCCCGAGGTGCAATTTGGCCCCGACGGCGCGGCCATCGGCGCGCCCAATCTGGCGCTCATCGACAAGCTGCGCACCTACGACGCTGTGATCATTGCCGGGCAGGCCAAGAGCCACTGCGTCGCCTGGACGGTGCAGCATCTGCTCGACGGGCTGCGCAATCTGGATCCTCAGTTTGTGGAGCGGGTCTATCTGCTCGAGGACTGCACGTCGCCGGTAGTAGTGCCCGGCGTGGTGGATTATACAGATGCGGCGGATGCGGCATTCGCCCACTTCGCCGCCGAAGGCATGCATCTGGTGCGGTCGACGGAGTCGGTTGAGGCATGGCTGGGAGAGTAGAGAATAGAGATTAGGAGATTGAGAGATTAGGAGATTGAGAGATTAGGAGATTGGACAGCTTGCGACTGCCCAATCTCCTAAT
>JAPKMV010000118.1 GCA_026645635.1 Caldilineaceae bacterium | reverse complement strand
GATAGTTTACGGAGGGAAGCAGCGCCACCTCGACCTCGGCAGGATCCTTGGCCGCATTCACAGCCGTCACCAGCCGCCGCGCGGTCGCCGGGCCATTGGGCAGCAGGCTGACCACCTCGATCTGCGCTCCCCGCACCAGCAGATGCTGGATGATCGGCGCCGCCACCAGGTCAAGCTCGCCCGCGGTCGCCGGGTCGTAGGCCCAGAAGACTGTCACCGCGGCTTGGGGCGGCAGGCGATTGATGGCGTCAAACGCGGCGTTGACGCCCGGCCATTCGCGCGGTGCGCCGCCGGGGCGCGCCCACTGCATGAAAAACGCTGTGCCGACCGCGGCAAGCAGCACCATAAAGACCCACGGCAGCCACAGCGACGTATCGCGGCGGGGGAGACGCGTAACCGCCGCCGCCAACGCCTGCTCCTCGGCCATGAAAAGCCGCACGACGCGCATTTGGCTGCTGTCCTGCACAGGGGGCGTAACCAGCGCCGCAGCGACCATTTCCGCCTCGGAGACGGTGGCGGTTGTGCGGATCGGTTCGAGCAGCCCTTGCACACCACTCACCAGCCGCCCCGCCGCAGTTGGGACATCGGCTGCGGCCAGTTCGTCGAGCGTCGGGGGGCGCAGGTCGTCCTCTTCCGGCTCGAAGGGGACATCGTCTTCGCCCACAAAATCGGCCTGGAGCCAGGGCTGCGCCACGGGTGGCGCCGGCGGCTCGGGCGCACGCGGCGGAGACTGCGAATCGGCCGCAGCGGAGAGCACTGCGCCGCAGTGGGGGCAATGTTGCGCGTCGACGGCGATTTCTTTGCCGCAATGGGGACAGCGCATGACGCCCGCCACGGTCACGCCCGCCCCAACAACAGGCGCAAACCAACGATCAGCAGGGCGATGCCGCTGCCGATCAGCGCGCCGCGCAGCGCAGCCATCACGGGCGTATCGACCAGCCAGAAGGTGGCGGCCACCAGCCAGGCCGGCAGCCAACTGCTGCTCATGGGCATCTGCACCACGAGGATGAGCAGCACGCCGGCCAGCAGCCATGCGCCGCCGGGCCGCCCGACATGGACGAAACGATAGGCAGCGGCGGCCATAACCAGGGCGAGCAGCGCAAAGAGTGCACGCTGACCGGGCGCAATCACGTGATCGAAGACCCAGGTGAGCAACGGACCGGCGGCCCCGGCCGGGTTGATGACGCCGGCGACGAAGACCGCAGCCATCACCACCACCAGGATCAGGCTGAGCACCCAGTCACGCTGGCCGCGCAGGACGCGGCGCATGTGCAGCCAGGCCACGTTGACCAGGCCCAGCAGCAGCGCAGCGCCGCCCAAAAGCAGCAGCCACTGGTAGAGCGTGGCGACCACCGCCTGCGTGATGGGCGTCGGCATCAGCCGGTCGAGCACGATCAGGCTGCTCAGCGCGATGAAAATCACGGCCAACAGGTAACTAGGGCGAAGGCGCTGTTCGGTGGGCATGGCATTTCACACGATGGCCGCAAGGAGCAGCAGGATCAGGGCGACGACGACGGCGACCCACGCCACCCAACCGTCACGCGGGGCCTGCTCTGCTGCGGAGAGTGCGAACAACAAGGTTTCGCTGCTGGCCGCCGCGGCTGGGCGATCGTTGGGCGTGAAGGGCGTCTGCAGGGCGACGGGCAGGGCCGCAGGCTGTGCGCGATAGGGCGACTGGCGGCGATCCCACGCGGTCAGCGCGGCCTGATGGGTGGCAGGGTCGGGCGCGGTGTAGGCGAGCTGTGGATCCGGCTTTGGCGGCGGCACGGTCATGGCGGGTGGGCGCAGCAGCAGAATCAGCCACCAGGGCGTGACGCCGCCGGCGGCCAACAGCGGCTTGGTGGCGTCGGCGCGCTGAGCGCTGAGGTCGGCCAATGCCAGCAGCGGCCCCGCGCCGTCCAGGGGCGCGGGCGCAACGCCGCCATCGAGCACGGGCGCCTCGCCGGTCTCCAACCCCTGGTCGGTGGCGTCCTGCCACTGGGCGGCGATGGCGCGCGCGGCGCGGGGCGCGATCATGCGCTGCCTCTTGCGCCGGATGGGACGTCGTCCAGGGCGGCGCGCAGTGCGGTCTCCAGTGCACCGGGGCCGGCCGGGTCGCTGAGCAACGTCGCCCACTCATCCACAGCGGGGATGCCGAGGAGTGCGGCCCACGGCGCAGCCAGCGCCAGGCTCTGACCGGCCACAAATGCCAGCGGACGATGGCCCGCCGTGTAGAGCAGCGCGGGCGCCAGCAACTGGCGGCGGGCCAGCGCAGTCACACTCTGCTGAATGGTGGGCGTCAACAAGGATGCTTCTTGCCCCATGAACGACGATGCGCCTTTGTCCTGAATCGCACGAATGATGAAGGATGGTTGTCGCCATTATACCCCGTGTGCGGCGCGCGGGGCAATGGCCGGGGGGGTGCGGGGTGCTTGACCCCAATTTCAAGACCACCAACCGGCGAAAATAATAGACTTTATCGGTGATAAGGAATCTCACGCCAAGACGCAAAGACGCCAGGAGAAAAACGCTTTGCGACTTTGCGTCTTTGCGTGCCAAAAAGCTATTGCCGATAAAGTCCAATGCAGTTGGCCTGCCAACGCGCCTGTAACTCATTCGGAATTGCCGCCGCGTACGCTGTAGACAACCAAACACGTTCTGAACCGTCGGTGCGTGAGCAACCAATCCGTACTAAGGAGCCGCCAATGATGACTGCTAACCCGTCAACCGGAAAACCTGCCGACCTGACCGCGCACAACCACATCTCCTCGGCGCAAATCTACAAGGTGCTGCCAGAAATCGCACGCCAGGTGGCCGCCTACTGGGAGACAACCCACCAGCGCGTCTGCCACAACCCCTGCGCACTGCTGGGGGAAGACCGGCTGACCATCACACTGGAAGACGCGTTGACGCCGCTGGAGGCAGCCCAGGCCGCAACCGAAGACGGCTACCGCGCCTTACTGACCAATGTGCAGCGCGAAATCGACGGCGTCTATGTCCAGTTGGCGACGCAGGTGGAGCGGCATTTTCACTGCTACGTCGGCGCGCTGGACGTTGCGCTCCTCCCCCAACGCGCCGCCATCCGCCTGGAGCTGGAACTGCGCGATCCGCCAGCCTATCTCGCCGGCGCGGCCTTCGAGTCCTCCTGCCGATGAAGCACGCCGGGCGCTGGGCGATGTGACCGCCGGCTGACCAGACCGCTGCGAGCGTCTTTGACAAGCACAAGAATCGATGCGACACTAGGGGCGACCAACAAGTCATGGGGAAGAGGTTCTTCGTTTGATTGCCTATTGTCCGACCAGCCGATTTCACTGTCCAGCCGAACAAAGCCCGCTGCGTTGTCCCATCACCGGCGCGCCGCTGGAATTCAGCGACATGCCGCTCTTCGATTTGGGTTCAGTCAACCCGCGCGGGGTCGGCATGTGGCGCTATGCGGCGATGCTGCCGGTGCTGCGCCATCATCAACAGTTGACGACGTTGGGCGAAGGATGGACGCCGCTGATCGCCGATGGCTGGGCCAACCTGCCCATCCACTGGAAATTCGACGCGCTCATGCCGACCGGGAGCTACAAAGATCGCGGCGTAGCGACGATGGTAAACTGGCTGAAGGGTCTCGGCTACGAATCGCTCGTGGATGATTCCAGCGGCAATGCCGGCGCCAGCCTCGCCTGCTACGCCGGGCGCGCCGGGCTGCACTCCTGCATCTTCGTGCCGGAGAGCGCCCCGGAGCCAAAGAAGGCGCAGGTGACCGTCTACGGCGGCGAGCTGGTGGAAGTGCCGGGTCCGCGCGCCGAAGCCACCCGCGCAGCCGAGGCCGCCACCCTCAACAGCCGCGAGATGGCGTACGCGTCCCACGCCTGGCACCCGGCCTTTCTCTTCGGCCAGATGACCGTGGCCTGGGAGATCTGGGAGCAACTCGACCATACCGTGCCCGACTGGATCGTGGCGCCGGTGGGTCATGGCGGCACCTTGCTGGGCGCGTGGCGCGGGTTTCAGCACCTGCGCGCATCGGGCGTCACGCATAAGCTGCCCAAACTGCTGGCCGTGCAGGCCGAACCGTTCACCCCCGTGCATAACGCATTTCAGAGCCAGTCCGCCCGCATCCAGCCAAGCATGCACATCCGCACCATCAGCGCCGACGGCATCGCCATCAGCTACCCGGTGCGTTGGGAAGCGCTGCTGGGCGCCATTCGCTTTTCCCAGGGAACCACCGTGGCCGTCGTCGAAGAAGAAGTTGTGGCAGCGCATGGAAAACTGGCGGCACGCGGCATCTTTGTCGAGCCGACCAGCGCCGTGGTGGCGGCAGCACTGGAACAGACTGCCAACCGGGTCATCAAGCCGCGCGACCTGGTCGTCGGCATCTTGACCGGACACGGTCTCAAGAATCCCCCGAAAAGCTAAACCAACATCGTACATTGAATAGAGCTTTCATGGATCCGGGCAACTATCAAGCAATCGAACGCACCTTAGGCATCGAGTTCAAGGACAAGCAGCTTCTCCAACAGGCGTTTGTGCACCGCAGTTTTCTCAACGAACTGCTGGATCAAGATGAGGAGTTGGTGGACAACGAGCGGCTGGAATTCCTCGGCGACGCCGTGCTCGGTTACATTGTCAGCGAACACCTCTATCTGCTCTTTCCCTATGTGGACGAAGGTGAACTGACCAACTTGCGTTCGGCGTTGGTGCGCCGCGAGACGTTGGCGCGCCTCGCCGACGAGTTGAGCCTCGGCGACTATCTCAAACTCGGCCACGGCGAGGAGGAGAGCGGCGGGCGCACGCGCCGCGCCACCCTCTGCGCCACCTTTGAAGCCTTGGTCGGCGCGGTCTATCTCGACCAGGGCGTCGAAGCGGTGCGGCGCATGGTTTTTGGCCTGCTGCGCGTCGATATCGAGCGGCTGCGCGCCGTGGACGACACCAAGGATCCCAAAAGCCGCTTGCAAGAGTGGGCGCAGGCGGCCAAAGGCTACACCCCGCGCTACAAGGTGGCCGAAGCGCAAGGTCCCGACCATGCCAAGCACTTCGTCATGCTGGTGCAGATCAACGGTGAGCCGTATGGCGTGGGGCAAGGGCGCAGCAAGCAGGAGTCGGCGCAGCGCGCCGCGGCGATGGCGCTCTATTTTGGCGGCATGCCCGCGCCCGAGTATGAGCCGGACCCGGAGTTGGAGGCTCGTTTCGGCCTCTCTTCGGGTGGCGAGGGAGAGAGAGGGTGAGGGGGTGAGTGGGTGAGTGGGTGAGTGGGTGAGGGAGGTGACAATCTTTCACCCGCTCACCCTTTCACCCTCTCACTTCACAGCGGCATCGCCGCCTCAGCGCTCACCTCGGCATCCGCCGCCCGGTTGAGGATGCGATCACCTTCCAGGCGCAGGCTCATCACCTGGCTGATGCCGTCGTCGCCCATCGTCACGCCGTAAATGGTGTTGGCGCCCTCGAGCGTGCGGCGGTTGTGCGTGACGATGATGAACTGCGTCTCGTCGCTCAAAGTCTCCAACGTGGTGCGGAAGCGGTCGATATTCGCCTCGTCCAGCGCCGCATCGACCTCATCGAGCACACAGAATGGCGTGGGGCTGACGCGCAGGATAGCGAAAATCAGCGCACACGCGGCCAGGGCGCGTTCGCCGCCGGACAGCAGCGCCAGGCTCTGCGGACGCTTGCCCGGCGGCCGCGCGATGATCTCGATGCCGCTGGCGCCGATATTCTCCGGGTCGGTCAGTTCCAGATGCGCAGTGCCGCCGTTGAACAACTGCTGAAAGAAATGGGTGAATTCGCGCGCCACCGCATCGAAGGTGCGACGGAGTTCGACCTGCATCCGCTGGTCGAGTTCGGCGATGATCCGGCGCAGGTCTGAAGCGGCGGCTTCCAGGTCTTCCGCCTGGGTGGAGAGAAACTCGTAGCGACCGGCAGCCTCCTCGTATTCACGCTGCGCCTCCGGATTCACGTTGCCCAGGCGCGCCAGCCGGTTGCGCGCATCACGCACCTCGCCCTCCATCGCCTCCGGCACCGACTCGACCACCGGCAATTGCTCGACGAAGGCGTCCCAGGGCAGCGGCGGCTGATAGGCAACATCGGCGCTCTGCTCCAACGTCACCAGCCCCAAATCCTGCTCGATCTCGTGGCGCAACTGGAACAGCGCATCTTCCCCGCGCTGCAATTGCAACTGAGCGGCATTCCACACGCCCTCTTCCTTGCGCAGCAACTGCTGCAGGTGGCGCTCTTGCTGCTCTTCGCTTTCCAGCCGCTGTTCGAGCACGCTCAGTTCTGCCTCGATCGGGTCGATCTCCGCCTGCAGCGCTTCCAGTTGCCGGTTAAGCCCGCTGTCCCGCTCACTCAGCCCGGCGATCTGCGCCGACAGCCGTTCGGCTTCGGCGTCCAGGTCGGCGACCTGCCGCACCTTGCGCGCGATCTGTTCCTCCAACACCTGCCGGTTGCGCGCAGTGTTGTCGGCCAGGCTCTGCTGGCTGTTCCTGCGGCCCTGCACCTCGGCCAGCGCCGCCCGCCGATTGGCCAATTCTTGCAGCAAGGCGTCGGCGACCCTGCCGGCCAACGTTGTTTCCGCGCCGGTGAGTGCGGCAGCGGCCTCAGCCTGGCGCGCTTCTGCCCCGGCCAGTTCCTGCTCCAGCGTCGCCCGCTGAATGGACAACTGCTCCGCTTCCGCGTCCACCTGGACCAGACGCTCCGCCTGGAACTGCTGCAACTGGCGGGCGCGGTCAGCCTGGCGGCGCAGCTCGTCGAGTTCGCGGCGACGCGCCTTTTCCTGGTTGGCCAGGTCGCCCACCGTGGTCTGACGCTGTTGCAGCGCGACGCCGGCGCTCTCGATCTGTTGGACGGCCGCGGCGCAGACTGCGGCCGCCGCCTGCGCCGCCTGCTTGCTTTTGGCGATGGCGCCGGGCAACTCGCGCAGTTCGCGCTCGCGCGTCAGCAGCGAATCGTCGCTGCGCGTGTTGTCGCTGCCGCCGGTGACCGCACCGCCCGGCCGCACGATCTCGCCGGCCAGGGTGACGACCGTGGGCCGCGGGCCGCTGCCGGCGTCCAGCGCCGCGCGCGCCGCAGGCAAATCTTCGGCAACCCAGATGCGGTTGAGCAACTGTTCCATCGCCGGCGCCACGGCGCGGTCGAACTCAACCAGGTCGAACGCGTTGCCCAGGATGCCGGCGGCGCGCGGTGCGGCAATCGCCGGCAGGGTGTTGAGGCGGTCGAGGGGCAGGAAGGTGGCGCGGCCGCCCCGTTGCTGCTTGAGCAGATCGATAGCCGCGGTGGCGTCCTGCCAGCGCTCGACAATCACATTTTGCAGCGCACCGCCGAGCGCGGTTTCGATGGCCTTGTCCAGGTGCGGCGGCACGCGCACGAGCGAGGCGACGGCGCCGAGGACGCCGCGCAGTTGGCCGCCTGGCCGCGCCGCCTGGAGCACAGTGCGCACGCCGCCAGCATAACCCGCGCCATCCTCCCGCAGCCGGTTCAGCAGGTCGAAGCGCGTTTGCAGGCGATCCAGTGCGCGGTCGGCTTCCTGGCGCTGCTGTTCTGCGCTGCGCAGTTCGTCGCGCTGCACGGCGATGGCGGCTTCCAACTCCGCCACGGCGGTCTGCGCGGCAGCCAGGGCCGCTTCGGCCGCGCCGGCGGTGCGTTCTGCGGCGGCCACCGCCGCGGCGGTGCGTTCCGCGTCCCCGTCGGCCGCGGTGAGCGCAGTGGCGTGCTGTGTGCGGCTCGCGGTCGCGGCCAGCCGCCGCTCGTCGATCTGGGTGATGCGGCTGTGCAGTTCGATGCGCCGCTGCTGCGCCTGCTGGAGGCCGATCCGCGCTGCGTCCACCGCGGCCTGCGCCTGCGCCCGCTCCTGCTGCCGCACGCCCACCTCAGCCTGGGTGACATCGACGGCCTGCTGGCGCGTCGCTGCCTCAGCCGCAAGCGCAGCGACCGCAGCCTGCAGTTCTTGGAACCGATCAACCAGCGTCGCCAACTGGCCGCGCAGCGGCGCCAGTTCCCGCTCGGCGTCTTCCCGCCGCGCCACGGTCTGCCGCTGGCGCTCCTGGGTGACAGCCAGCTCGCGGCCCACACCCTCGGCCTGACGGTGAAGCTGGCTGCCGCTGCCGTGGAGATCGGCCAGTTGGTTGCGCAATGCCGACTGGCGGAGACGCAGCGCGTCGATCTGCGCCGTGCACGTCCCCAGCAGTTCCTGGCGGGCGGTCGCCACAGCTTTGGCGGCCTGTTCATCGGCGTGGTGCGCAGCCAGGTTGCGCAGCGTCGTGTGCCAGCGGAAGCCGTACCACTCGCGCAGCAGCGCCTGCAAGTCGCGCGCCAGTTGCTCGCGCTCGCGGGCGCGGTCGGCCTGGCGGCGCATGTAACCCAGCCGCGGGCTGAGTTCGGCCACGATGTCGCGCACACGGGTCAGGTTCTGCTCGGTGACTTCCAGCCGGCGCAGGGAAGTGGCGCGCTTGGGCTGGTAGCCGGT